>NZ_JACJPL010000009.1 GCF_014696065.1 Leptolyngbya sp. FACHB-261
GTTTCAGCCAGGGCACCTGAGAGCATTCGACGCACAGGGCTAAACTGCTGCTCGACCATGACCAGGCCAGCCAAAAACGTGTGTCATAGCGAACAAGTGGGCAATGTCTCAGCCGCAGCGACCGGTATAGGAGGTAGTTTGGCCTCAGCTGCAGGATGAGTTTAGAGCCGACCTGCGTGAGCAGAATGCTCAGATTCAGGCCTTGCTTGAGCTTAGCCGGAGCCATGAGCGCCGTTTGCAGAACCTAGAGCGGAGTTAGGGCTGATAAATCTGCCGACGAGTGAAAAGAGGGGAAGAGCATCAGCTGAGATCTGACTCCAACCGAGCGAGGCTTTAGTCGAAGGGGAATTACCTGAATAGGCAGCAGCCATCCGGTTAGCTTGAGCAGTTTTACAGCGCACGCGCCTGTAGAAATGCTCAAAGGCTTATTTTCAGGCGCTGGATTCAGAGTGAGTAGAACCAAGTAGTGTAGAGCCGTAGCTCAAGAAGACTCTTTAGAGCAACCAAGCTCACACCTCGGCTTGCTGCATCGAGTTCTGGGGCACAGAAGGTTAAATACTAAAACAAATACCGCCCACCTCGTTAAAGGTGAGCAGTATAGAAGGTTGGCGCTTTATCTAGAGTATAAAAAAAGCCTGGTCTCATCTTAATTTCATTTTTGAGGTTTAGAGTTAATAGTGAAGTGAATTGAACTACCAATCATGAGAAATCTACCAACTGCTGCTCTAAAGACTACCACGTTGTTTGTGTCACTAAGTCTGTCACTCGCTGTAAGCACGACTCCTGCTTGGTCTGAAGGCTTCCAATCAATTCAACAAATAAATTCGCAACCTGAGGGAATGAAAGAAACCTCTAGGCAAAGGGGTACTAGGTCTCAGCAGCACATGCAGACAGCAGGCAAGGCAGCAATCGTTAAGCAAATGGGAGCTAACACAACCTCATCAGTGAACACTAATTCATCTGCTTCGGCTTCCGTGCGGCATATGCAAACAGCAGGCAAGGCAGCAATCGTCAAGTAGCTTGAGAGTTAACTTTCCTCCTCTATAGAGGAGGAAAGTTTTTTTATGTTTGTTGAAGGAATGTGAATGATGAAGGTGCTGCCCTGCCCAAATTGGCTATAGACCTGTATATTTCCATGATGTGCCTGAGCAATGGCGTGAGCGATGGCTAGTCCTAGGCCAAATCCCCCGGCAGAACGTGAACGACTATCATCTACCCGATAAAATCGGTCGAAGATCCGAGATTGGTTTTCAGGGGGAATACCAATGCCTGTATCTTCTACTCGAACCTCCGCGTAATGATCTGCATAGCCCAAGAAGACGGTAACTTGTCCTCCGGCAGGGGTGTACTTAATAGCATTGGAAATTAAATTAGAAACTAGCCGATAGAGCTGTTCAGAGTTTCCTCGCACGTACAGTGGCTTTTGTGCTGATGCGTTTGTGTCTAGCTTGACCTCTGCTGCAATGGCTATAGCCGCTAGCTCCTCAATCAGATCGCTGACAATTTCATTCAGACAACAGGGTAGTCGCTGCATCGTTTGCCCTTGCTGATCGATACGCGAAAGGAGTAGCAGGTCCCTAACGAGTTGAGACAGCCGCTCATGTTGGCTGCCAATAGTTTGTAGGATAGGCCGAGCTTTCTCTTCCGGCAGGTGTTTTGCTCTCAGCGCAGTCTCAACGGTCGCCTGAGCAGATGCTAAAGGAGTCCGCAGTTCATGGGCTGCATCTGCTGTGAATTGTCGCATCTGTTGATATGACTGGTAGACGGGACGTACTGCTAGCCCTCCTAGCCACCAGCTTGCAGCCCCAATTAAGAACAATGTCGCTGGCAGCCCCAGTAGCAGAATTAGTCTTAGGGAGTTAAGACGATCGTCGAAATCTTCGAGCGAACGTCCTACTTCCAAGTGCCCCCAAGGAAGATTAGTTTGGGTGTGTAGAGATAGAGAAACTTGGTGATAACGCTCGCCTTTGCGGTCTTGCAGCGTCTGCCAAGGTTTCTTTTGAGGTAGGGTGAGCCACTGCTCAGGCTGAGGTCCAGCGAAGGCAACCATCTGTTCTGAACTATTCAGCAGGCGCACATAGTAGTTGCCTTGCTGCAATGCTCCTAAAACGTGACGTTCCTTACCCAAATTTGCTTGGCAACCTGTTTCAGACCAACAGAGATTGGGTATGAGTTGCAAAGCAGCTGGCTCCAGTTGTCCGGGCCGCTTTAGAGTGGGTTCAAGGCTGTCATGTAGAGTTCCTGCTACTGTTTCCAGCTCTCGGTCTAAAGCTTGCCACTGAGCTTGAGTCAGGGCTTGGTAAACCCCAATGCTGAACAGGCTCAGGATGGCCCCCATCACTCCGGCATACCAGGCTGCCAGTCTCCACCGAGTAGCAACAAAAAGCTTATTTTGATTCATGCTCTGGTGGAGGCTCTGCACAAACACTGGTATTGAGGCGATAGCCCACGCCGTACAGAGTCTCAATCAGACGCTCACAATCTACCTCTGCCAGCTTGCGGCGTAGCAAACGAACTTGAGCAGCTACTACATTACTAACAGGCTCCGACCCGACTTCCCAGAGACGGCTGACAATTTGCTCTCGAGTAATTACTTGGTTGGGGTGCTGCATGAAATACTCCAAAAGCTGAAACTCCTTGTTGAGGAGAGCAATCAACTGTCTTTCGCCGGAGGGAGAGCAGTAGTAAGCCATTCGAGATCCGTAATCTAGCAAGAGGTTGCCCACCTGAAGCTGCTGCGGTTGAAACTGGGGCGACCGCCGCTGGAGCGCCCGCAACCGCGCCAGCAATTCCTCCATCCGAAAAGGCTTTACCAGGTAATCATCCGCTCCCGCATCCAGCCCAGCAACCTTATCCTCCAAGCCATCCCTTGCTGTCAGGAGCAAAACTGGTAAGGAGTTACGCTGTGCCCGCAAACGCTTGCATAGCTCTAACCCGGACAAGCCAGGCAGCAACCAGTCGAAGATGGCCAATGTGTATTGGGTCCACTGGCTTTCTAGATAGGCCCAGGCTTCACTGCCATCTAGCACCCAATCAACCACATAGGCTTCTTCGTTTAGGGTTTGCTTGATAGCGGAACCCAGAACTGACTCATCTTCGACCAGTAGAAGTCTCATGCAAACTTGCCATACAACCGTCTAGGAATTGACCCGAACTCTTAATAAAAAATTAGAAGCTCTAAGCGACCAGACGTGGAAAATTTATCGATTAAAGGTGAAGCGGCCATTGACCTTTTCACCATTGATATCAGTCAAAATGGCAACTTTGTACTCTCCAGAAGCCTGCTCAGGAAGCAGCACAGCATAGTGCTTACCCTCAGCGTCGTAAGTGAGATCTAGCGCTTTCTGAGTGCCATCAGGTAGCTGAACTTGAGCGCTTACTTTCGCCCCAGGTATTGCTTCGTGATTGTCGCCTTTTTGCAAGAAGAAATCGATATGAGTTCCATTGGCTTCTTTCTCCGTCACCAGCTCTAAGTGATAGGGACCTGACTCTACCACCTGCCCCCCGGCTTGAGGTTCTGCATTGTGGCCGGACTGATTAGTTGTGGTTGCACTACTAGCTTGCGGTGCAGAGTCAGCAGTTTCTGTGGCGGCGGGCACCGTGGAGTTTTCTCCTGCGTCAGCTGTAGGTTTCTCACTGCCACAAGCTCCCAATAAAATCAACCCTGCGCTGCTTAGAGTAAGCAATCCTGACTTAATTTGTTTCAGCATCTTGCCTTCCTTGTCAACAACAACTCTACTAACCAACCTTTAGAAACTCAACCCTGCTGCCGTTTCAGAATGAGGCTCAGAACGGTTTTGTTTAGGAATTAAGATCTTGCCAAAAAGGGTGTACAAAGCAGGCAGCACCAGCAGGGTCAAGGCTGTGGACGTGAATAACCCTCCTAGAACGACGACGGCTAAAGGTTGCAGAATTTCCTTGCCAGCACCCCCGGCAAAAACTAGAGGCGCTAAGCCCAAAGCTGAGGTGAAAGCGGTCATGAGGATGGCGTTGAGTCGCTCCATCGAGCCAGAAACGAGCACCTCTTTCAGAGGTACGCCAGCCGCAAATTTAGTGTTGTAATTGTCAACTAGTAGCAGGCCATTGCGAGTAGCAACCCCAAACAAGGTGATGAAGCCTACTAAGGAGGCCACTGAAATGACGCCACCCGTTAGAGCCACGGCGATGACTCCACCCACCAAAGCTAAAGGCAAATTAATCATAATCATTGCCGTAGAAGCAATGGACTTGACCGTTAGGTACATCAAGACGCTGATCACCACAAAAGCAATGGCACTGAAAACTAAGATGTTCTGCGTGGCTCGTTGCTCAGACTCAAATTGGCCACCGTACTGAATGAAATAACCAGGGGGCAACTGCACGCCCTGCGCTTTGTCCCGAATGTCATCCACAATAGAGCGCAAGTCTCTGCCAGCAGCGTTAGCAGACACCACGATTAAGCGGGAGACATTCTCCCGATTGATCGTATTGGGACCCGTCCCGTATTTAATTTGGGCAACTTGCGCTAGGGGAATTTTTTGGCCCGTTGGCGTGTCAACTAGCAAGTTTCGAATTGTATCTAGACTACGACGAGCATCTTCCTCCAACCACACAACCAGATCGAAGGTTTGTTGCTCCTCTAAAACTTGAGAGACCACTCGCCCATTCAGCGCTGTTTCAACAATCTCAGATAGTTCTCCTATGGTTAGTCCGTAGCGAGCGGCAGCAACACGTTCGAATTGGATTTGGATCTGCCGTACCGGAACTTGGGGTTCGAGTTGCAGATCGACAACTCCCTCTACAGTTCTCATCAGGTCCTCAACTTGAACCCCAAGCTTGCGCAGTTGCTCTAAGTCAGGGCCAAAAATCTTGACAGCAATCGCAGACCGAACTCCTGATAACACCTCATCCAAACGATGGGAAATAAAGCCACCAATATTGGCTGCTACGCCTGGAAGTTTGTCAAACTCTTGCCGCAATTTTTCAATGCTGCCTTTGCGATCCTTAACCCCTTGCTCACTGAGCTCGACGTCCAATTCCCCAAAGTTGACACCCCCCACATCGCTATCACCCGGTGCACGTCCGGAGCGCAGAGCAATGGCCTCAAACCGAGGGTCATTCTTTAGGGCATCTTGAATAGCAAGGCCCGCCTGGTTAGTCGTTTCTAGGGAAGTTCCAGGATAGAGGTTGACCGCGTTAATGAGAGAACGCTCTTGAAACTCAGGCAGAAACACCCGTCCTAAAGAAGGTGCGATTACTACTGCTGCGACTAAACTTGCACTAGCTACGGCCAAAATCAGCTTAGAGCGACGCATAGAAAAGCTTAAAACTGGATGGTAGAGCCGCTTAAAGAAGCGAGCGATCCAGGGCTCTCGGTCTGGCAGGTGACCGTAAGGCAGTAGGATGGCGCACAACGCGGGAGTAATCGTGAGGGCTGTCAGACTAGAAGCTAGAACCGCAACCAAATAAGCAATGCCCATTGGCGTAAAGATGCGACCTTCAACCCCTGCCAGCGCAAAGATTGGGGAGAAGACAACCACCGTAATCAAAGTGGCCCCAAAGAGAGAGTCGCGCACCTCTTTGCAACCTGCCAAGACGACCTGCAACGGTGGCACCGGATTACCCGCGAGTCTGTTTTCACGCAGACTACGGTAGACGTTTTCCGCGTCCACAATGGCATCATCAACCGCAGAACCAATCGCCACTGCTAAGCCACCCAAGGTCATCGTGTTGAGTCCCTGACCCAACCAGTTGAGCGCCAGTACCCCCAATAGCAATGACAATGGCAGGGCGGTCAAACTCACGACGAGCGTGCGCCAATTCATCAGAAAAGGAATCAGAATGGCAGCCACGATGAAACTGCCTTCAACTAGAGCCTCTCGGACATTCGCAATCGAAGCCTCAATAAAGTCTTCTTGCCGGAAGGTTACGCTCACTTTGACATCTTTGGGCAGGCTAGCCTTCAGCTCAGTCATAGCGGTCTCGATGGCACGAGTCACCGTGGGTGTATCAGCTAGGGGCTGCTTATTCACCACCACCAAAATGGCCTTTTGGCCGTTCAGGCTGGCGTCCCCTCGCTTAAGCGCCGCCCCAACTTGCACCTTGGCGATATCCCCCAGTCGGATCGGCGTGCCATTACGGGCAGTAATCACGGATTGTTCAAGTTCTTCAATCGAGCCAATCCGCCCAATCCCCCGAATCAACAGTTCTTGGTCGGGGCTAGTCAAATAACCGCCAGGTGCGTTGGCGTTGGCGGCGGCGCTTGCCTCGGTCACGGCTTTTAGAGAGACATCAAAGGCTTTGAGCTTTTGAGGGTCAACTAGCACTTGATACTGGCGGACATCCCCACCGAACACCACTACCTGGCTCACTCCCGGCACGGCCAAAAGACGGTTAGTGACCTGCCAATCGACGATGCGCCGCATCTCCATGAGAGAAGTGGCTTCAGAGGTGAAGGCGTACTTAATGACAGTGCCAATAGGGGAGCTGATGGGAGAAATTTGCGGCGTTTCCGCGCCTGCCGGCAGCTTGGTTTGAGCTTGCTGCAAGCGCTCTGTTACTAACTGGCGAGCCTGGTAGATGTCAGTTCCCCAGTTAAAAATGACCCGCACAACCGAAATACTGGGCGCTGAGGCAGAGCGCACAGTTTGGACGCCGGGTGTGCCATTAATCGCGCTCTCAAGCGGTAACGTGACCAAAGACTCTACTTCCTCAGGCGCTAAGCCAGGAGCTTCGGTTTGAATCTCCACCTGAGGGGGAGCAAAGCTTGGGAAGACATCCACCGGCATTTGCGTCGCGACTTGAAAGCTCCAGAGCGCGACCAAAATGCCCCCAAGCACCACCAGCCAACGTCGGGCGATGGACCACTTAATAAGCGTGTTGAGCATGGGCGTTTAACTGTCGTGGGGTCGCTGCGGCTCGTTAGGCTCTTCCCCCCAGCCAGCAGGCTGATGAGGATGACCCTGAGTGTGATAAGAACCGGCGTACTCCGGGTCTCGCAGAAGCACCATTTGAGGCTTAGTCCGTCGGCCTGCCCAGAAACCGCCTGCGGCAATGGCTCCCCCAATTGGCAAAGCGACCCACCAGGGAATCTGAGTACTGCTCGTCTGCTTGTCCGACTTGGCAGAAGCAGCCTCTTTCGCCTCTCCTTCAGCTTCTGATACAGGACGTCCAGTGCGCAGAGACTGGGCGTAGAGCTGAGGTGCTCGCTGAGTAACCACTTGGTCGCCTTCGAACAAGCCCTCAGTCACCTCTACTCGTTCCCCCGAGGTCTGCCCCAGGGCGACATCGACCGCTTGATAGGCGTTGCCGTTCTGGACATAGACAGTAGGATGACCGCCTGCCTCCACGACCGCACTTGTCGGAATGGTCAGCACTGCCTTAGAAGTTTGCTGAGTCAAAATCTCTAGCTCAGCAAATGTGCCAGGTTTAAGCAAACCATTGGCGTTCTCTAATTCCGCTCGCACCGGCACCACACGGGTTTCGCCTTCCACTGCTGCACCAATTTGCGCAATCCGCCCACTGAAGGTTTTGCCTGGCGCACTAGCGACAGTGAGACGGACTTGCTGGCCCCGTACCACTTGTCCTAGATCTTTTTCATAAATGCTGGCAGTTGCCCAGACGCGGCTGCCATTGAGAATGGTCATTAACGGTTCGCCTGCTTCTTCCGCCGATTCTCCTAAGGAGAACTCTCGGTCTGAAACAACCCCAGTGATAGGCGCGGTAATTGTCACTAGTCCTTCGCTGTTAGCCCTTGCTTTGAGCTGTTTCAAGCGAGCTTCATAGGCGGAACTGCTCAGACGGATTCGGGATTGGGCCACTTTAATCTCGGCTTGCGTACGTCGGAGTTCTGTCTCAGCTTCCAAAAGATGACGACGGGAAATGGCTCCCTCCGCTTGCAACTCTCGGTCCCGGTCGTAGTTTTCCTGGGCGAGCTTCAGATCCGCCTGGGCTCGTTGGAGATCCGCCTCAGCTTCCACCCGTTTTTGGATAGCTTCAACCCGCAGTTCCTCTAATTCGGGACTCGATAGAACTGCTACCGCCTGCCCCGCTTTTACTGTGTCCCCTGGCGCAACCAGAAGCCGAACCACCGTTCCCTTAATGGGGGTCGTGACTTCAACCGTTTGGTTAGGCAGGGCTTCAATTTGTCCTGTAGTCTTCATACCAACCGCAAGCCGCTGCCGTCTCACCGGCTCCACTTTCAGCCCCAGCCGTCTTGCCGTTTCTGCATCAACTCGGATATCTCTAGACGCTTGGTTTGCCTTGGCTCCGCCCTGAAACTCATTGCCATGTCCAACGTGGGCTAAAGCTGCACCTGGGTTAATCAGGAGCGATAGGCTCAACAGCGTTCCGGATAGACGCTGTACGCGTGGGGTGAACCTAAAGTGGGCAGGGGAAATCATGACTGGGGCTCCTTGAGGACATGGGGGATTTGATCTGGCCCAGAGCTTTGGGGAAGATAACAAGTGAGTGCCCAGCGCCGACTGTACTGGTTTAACAGGGCTGAAGCGCAACCATTCACCGAGACTTACATACAAATGTGAAATGCATATGAAACAGCTTGATTTGGCCCCGCCAGATTGATGGTGAGGCTCAATTCTGAACTCTGTAATCTGCAGGCAGTCATGGGGGATCAATCCCTAAATGTGCTTGCACGGAGTTCTTGCTTGTTCATCTCCACATCGAGTATTGAGCTGCCCTCCACGCTCCGCTTGATTACTCTAGGAGTTATGGCAAACGACAAACATAGTGACGGCAGCTAGGCTTAACAGTATTGAGCAGTAGCCACACAGAGCAGCAGTCCACTAGACACCATTACAACCTGCCATTCATTTCTCATGACTGCCTCTGTGTTCCTTCCAAAGCGATAGCACGCTCTAAAGCAGCTAAGGCTCAGTTGTAGTTCAAAATGGCTCTGCTGAGGTCCCCTTCTGCTTGTGTTAGTTCATCTTCTGCACTAATCACATCCAGTTGGGTATCTTCCCCTGCTTGAAAACGCAAACGTACGCTTTGCAAACCTCCTTGAGCCTGACTCATTCCCCTGTTTGTTCTAGCCTCTGAGCATCTCGGAGACTGATCTCCGCATTACGCGTAGCAGATTCTGCGATCCGTAGAAAACAAACTGATAGAGAGGGGAGCAGCAACCCCAGAACGCTTTGTCTTGAGCTGAATACAGGATTCTCAGGAAGAATTGAGCAATGGAATAAACCCTGTCCCCAACGGCAGTTGAGAGCTACATCAAAGAAAGTCTGAGGCCAAATAGTAAATGTCTACATGGCCCTGCTTCGATAGTCCCTTTAAGTCTTCTCTAAAGGCGCGAGGTAGATACCCATTGACCGTAATTCTAACGTCACATATGGGGCTCGGTTGACCGCTGTACACACCGAATGGTAGGTGGGCCAAGCGGAAGAACCGTTGCTCTCAAATCTAATTGAGGATTTGACAAACAAGGCTTATCGAGAGTAGACATAGGTGAACAACATACCGATTGAGACACCGGGCGAGGGCAACGGATGACCAGCAACGGGCGTAAACTGATGGACCAGTGGCTGGAATAATCTCCAACTTAAACTCCTAAATAGGCTGTAAAGTTAAGAGTTCCGGGAGAAAAATGGCAAAAAATGAAGAATAGCTATTGACTCTATAGCGAGCTAAAGGGTTTATAGTAATCTCACTTCTTCAGAAGACTTTGCTAACGAGTTAGGAATTGACCGGATTAACGCAGGAACAGTTTGGGCTTCAGGTTGGGGTATCCTACGAAACCATTAGCCAGTGGGAGAACGGGAGGATGCAACCCTCCTAACTGGCACTCAAGCAGTTAGACCAATTTGTCCCAGATACAAACAATAGTGGGACAGTTTGATGAGCTTACTCCATGCCTGTTCAGTTTCTCTCTGACTCAGATCATGCTCGCTTAAATTGCTTTCCACAGGAGATCACACAAGCCGATTTAGACTGCTTCTTTTGGTTATCTCCAGACGATTACCGTGCCATTTTAGGACGACGTGGCGACCATAATCGGCTAGGGGTTGACCTGTTTTTGTGCTGCTTACGCTATCTGGGTTTCTTTCCAGAACAGTTATCACAGCTTCCTCGCTCTGTTGTGCGGCTTCAAGTCCGCGCTGCCGGACAGCGACGAAAGAACTCGCGTTACCTCGGCGAGGAACTGTTCGAGCCGCGCTCCATTCGTGTCCACCTCCGCGGCTATGAGAGACTCCCTGCGAAACTCACGGAGCAATTGCAGTAACGCGATTAGTTTTGGCCCTAGAGGAAACTCACACCATGGCGAGTACTGCTACCGCAATGTACTCAGGCTATCCGCCCTAGTGCCCCAACGCGTCTAGAGGACGCAACGCTCCTGGTCATCGGGGAGTTCGAGGTCGATCAGGTGTCGGCAGCGATTAGAAATAAACTGTAAAAATCAAGATTTGAACGTTCAGACAGACGTTTTTAGTCAAGACTTTTCCGGCCTCATTCTTCGCACAGAAAAAACGAAGTGAAACCGTAGTGAAAGCGAAAAATCACTGTTTACAACAAATCTTGGTTATTATTCGCCGGACATTTTATTTTGCAAGAATACATCCTGACGTTTGCAGATTATTTACGCCGCGCTGCTGGTTTCATCCTTGACCTAGGTTTTGATGACGAAAGCCTTTAATTCGACCATCTTGTCGCCGCGAAAGCGCCAGACATCGCAGTACGAGTAATGAGCCGTCTTCCCGTCTTCGTCCTTCAGTGTGATGTCGCCGAGTGCCGTGACGAAATCACCCTCAGCGATTAAGTTAGTGACCGTAAACTTTGGCGGCTCTATGTATGTCTCTGCCATATATTGGCGAACGGCTTCTTTTCCATTAAGGGTCTTGTCTCCTACAAACGTCCATTTCGTGTCGTCGGTGCAGAACGACAAGAATCCTTCATAGTTGCCTGCAGCGTTCGCCGCATTTGCCGCTTCTAAGATGGCTTTGTTTTTCTCTGACATCTGAATTTCTCCTCTATTCAAGTGGATGCTTTAACGGAACGGCCTCTCTACCAGCGCATTCTTCTCCTCAGCGTAGTCGGCGAACGCCCGGCATCACCCGCCGCTAGCAACCTTTCGTACTCAACTAACTATCTTTATACGGTTGGCGTGCAACGGGGTTGTTATGCGAGTTGCAATCAATGTTGACCTTCAGCACACAATCAAACTCTAATTCGTTTAGCAGTTACCAACGCCGTAAAGCTGGTCTAATTTTCTGTAAACTTCAGCACGATTTTGCCCCGTGTTCCTCCCTGCTCTAGACGCTGATGTGCCAGAACAACCTGATCCCAAGACAATACTGAATCAATCACTGGGCGAAGCTGATGACGCTCGATGAGTTTTGTCAAAGCCTCTAATTTTGCTCGGTACTGGGGTGACAAAACAAAATGAATCGTCAGGTTCTTGCCCCATGCTTTAAGGAGCGATTGCGGAGTTGCAATGTCTACAATGCTGACGAGCCTACCGAAGGGGCGAATGATTTCTAGACTACGCTGAATTGTTTCTCCGCCGATCGTATCTAGAACTAAATCTACACCCAGTCCATTTGTTTCTTGACGAATGACTTCTACGTAATCTTCATTTTTGTAATCAATCACCCGATCTGCGCCCAGTTCTGTCACAAAATCTCGGTTTCTAGAACTACACGTTGCAAAAACGTATGCCCCTATTGCTTTGGCGAGTTGAATTGCGATCGAACCCACTCCACCCGCACCCGCATGGATGAGAACTGTTTCACCAACTTGTAGATTGCCCCTAGTTACTAGACAATCCCAAGCCGTTCCGCCTGCAAGCGGCAAAGAAGCTGCTTCAATGTGCGATAGATTTGTAGGCTTTAATGCAACAATCGCTGCATCAGCCACATGATACTGAGCGTAGCTACCGAATTCTCCAAAAACTTGCGGCGAGTAATACACGTTGTCTCCCACCTTGAAGTCGGTTACGGCTTCGCCAACTGCTTCAATCACCCCTGAAACATCAACTCCAATGATGGCGGGTAATCGAACCAGTTCCTTGTAATCACCACGACGAGTTTGGTAATCGACCGGGTTAATCGAGGTTGCACAAACTCTGACTAACACCTGATTCGCCTTCAGTGTTGGTATGGGAACCGTTTGAATCTCAAACTTCTCAGCCTCACCAAACGCAGTTAATACGGCTGCTTTCATAGATTCCATCTGTGCCAACTCTCCTTGATTCAGAATAAACAGTGACGGGATTTCGATACCACTCAGCGGAGGTAACTCCCTAACTTCGCACTAACCCGTTGCCGCTTGTGCAAAACTCACGGAACAATTGCAGTAACACGAATTTCAATCCGCATTTTTGGAAGTGCAAGAGCCGCGACTCCTACCTCTGTCCAAATTGGGGCATGGTTGGGCATGTAATGACGAAATAGCTTGACCATCACCTCATTAACTTCTGGGGGCAACCCACCAACATGGTAAGAATTGACATGGACAACATGCTCCCAGTCCGCCCCGGCAGTTGCCAAGGTTCGCTCTATGTTCCGAAACGCTTGAGCGATCTCGTCCGCAAGCAATTCGGGAATTTGCAGATTGTCGTCCCACCCGCCTTGGCCTGATGTCTCCACTCGATTGCCAATTTTTACCGCTTGCGAGAAATGCAATTTATTCAGCATGTATTCGCCATAACCGGGGGTGACAAAAAACTCGGGCTTATTCATGGTGTTTCTCCATTCAGTACGATTGTCGATAGTGGCTTCTAAATCCTTAGTTTTGACACTAGAGGGAACTCACACTATGGCGAGTACTGCTGCCGCAATATCCACTTTGTATTCAAGCTATCTGCCCTAGTGCCCCAATGCGTCTAGAAAACGCAGCAGATCTCCCCCGGCTTTGGAGGCTGCCCATGTACGGGTTGTCCGCAGACACTGAGGACCAGCACCATTGCCCCAATCATTAGCAAGCTTCGGACGTGAGCAGGGTTCTCCTCCTAGCGGAGGCTGTTGGACCCGCGTCGTGCGTGGGTAGGTCAAGATCTCGTGGGTGATTAGAAGAAACGTGAGACATGTTGATTTGCTCCTTTAATCTGGTTGCTGATAGTTCAGCCCATGCCAGCGAGCACCATTATCGGGATCGTGGGCAGGTTGAAGACGACATGAACGACGACAGCGGGCCAGACCGAGCCACTGCGGCGCAGCAGCTCGGCCCCGACAAGACCCATTACCACGGCTGCGGGAAATACGATGTTGATGCCGTGACCGAGGGCGAAGATCAACATGCTGCCCACGACCCCGTTATAAGAAATCGCTTTCTCGTTAGATCAACGTCGGACAACACCTCGTCGGCGGTTGACTTTGCACCAAATTTTTCAGGCAGGTCGTATCTTTCCGCTAATTGTGAGTGAAAGAGTGTTGAAATCTTTACCTCTCAGTCGAGGCGATCATCGGCATTTCTCAGAACAAAGTCCGTCGACAAGCCGCCGCCGCAGCCGAGTCTAATGGTCAATTCACTAATCCCCTCGCTGATCGCCATTCCTCCACCGGTCAGCTCCAAGATCAACCGGTTAAGGCCAGGAGTTCGCAAAAGCTCCACGATGGTCGTAGCGACATCGTCGCGGGCGACTTCGGTGTGAACCTTAGCAAGGCCCAGATCAACCTGTCCCGTCCCGGGCTCGTTTGTCAGTGCGGACGGGCGCACGATCAACCAGTCGAGGTCGGTCAGCACCAGTTGGGTCTCAGCCTTCTTCTTCTCAACCATATAGTGTTCGAACGACGCATCCATGCGCCGCTCGCGCCATGCCTCGGGAAAGACCGAGACGAGGACGAAGCGACGCACCCCGGCGCGTTCCGCTGCGGCGGCCAGCTTTCCCGGCCCGTCGCCGTCGACGCGGGTCGTCGCCTCATCGCTCTCCTTGCCGCCCGCGCCCGCGCTGAACACGATCGCATTGCAACCGCGCATGGTTGCAGCCAGTTCGTCGATCGACATGGACACAAGGTCGCCCTGCACCGTCTGAATTCCGCCCAAGGCGAGCGCCTCCGCCTGCTCCGGTCGCCGCACGAGACCGATGGGTTCGTCGCCCGCCTCGGCAAGTTGTTCCGCCACTCGGCGACCGATGCCGCCAGCGATGCCGATGATGAAGACCTTCATAGCTACTCTCCGGCGTAGTGATCGCGGGCAATCAGGTGCTGAGCGGTCGGGGCCGACGAGGCCGGATTCTGTCCGGTGATCAGCGGTTCGCCACGCCCGCGATCAATTGGCGGAAAGTTCAGCTCCTTGAGCCTACCGCATGCTGTTTTGGCTGCATAAGCGTGAATCATGCTTGTTTCCCTCTTGAGTGTATTCAGACTGAATTCTCACTCCAGTTGTGAGAAAACTTTCTTGGTAGCGGTAAAGCCGCCATCAATTTTGAGACTCGTACCTGTAACAAAAGCAGTTTCAGAACTAGCAAGATCAGAGACTATGCCAGCCACCTCGTCACCCTGTCCGTAGCGACCGAGGGCAATCATCTTGATCATGGCTGCGGCAACGTCTCCATCTGCGGGATTCATATCGGTGTCGATCGCGACTTGGTCGCAACGTGTCGCACTGCCGATCGACTACTGCGCTACATACCCACCATCTACCATCAATGTTTCACCTGTTGTGAACGATGCCAGGTCAGATGATAAAAACAGAACTGCATTTGCAACTTCAAGCGGTGTTCCAATTCGTCCGATCGGGTGAAGTCCTGACATGTAAGCTTTGACTTCATCCTGCCCACCTGCCGCTGCTTCAAACATATCTGTTTCGATTACCGCTGGTGCAACGGCATTGATGCGAATACCCGCTTTGGCATATTGGAGCGCAGCAGCTTTTGTTAAGCCTACTACCGCGCAGATCAAACAGAGCGAAGCAACTTCAGTAACTCTTCCGCTGCGGGTTCCGAAGATGCCGGATTCTGTCCGGTCACGAGCCTCCCGTCCACTTGGACATAGGGAACCCAGTTGGCGGTTTTACTGTAGATGCTACCCCGTTCCTTTAGCTGGTCTTCCAACAAGAAAGGTACGACCGTGGTCAAGCCCACCGCTTCTTCTTCTGCATTCGTGAACCCGGTCACGCGCTTGCCTTCGACCAGATACTCGCCATCCTTTCCGCGCACATTGACCAACGCAGCCGGCGCGTGACACACTGCACCAACTGGCTTGTCGGACTTCACGAAGGCTTCGATCAGTGCGATGGATGTCGCGTTGTCGGGCATGTCCCACATCGGGCCATGTCCGCCGGGGTAGAAAACTGCGTCGAAATCGTCTGCGGACACGTCGGCTAGCTTTTTCGTGTTGGCAAGTTCAGTCTGCGCTGCAGTGTCTGTGCGGAAGCGCTTCGTTAATTCGGTCTGGTTTTCGGGTAGATCGCTTTTCGGATCGAGCGGCGGCTGACCGCCCTTCGGTGAGGCCACCGTGATCGCTGCTCCCGCATCCTTCAGCACGTAATAGGGAGCAGCAAACTCTTCCAGCCAGAAACCAGTTTTCTTTCCGGTATCGCCAAGTTGGTCATGAGACGTGAGAACAATGAGAATCTTCATAGCAAACCTCCTTTTTAAGAACTCAAACACGAACCTTCTCGCTGCATAACACCTGATTCACCTTCAGTATTGGTGTGAGAACATATCGGTGTCGATCGCGACTTGGATGCAACGTTTCGCACTGTTGATCGACTACTGCGCTACAAACCCACCGTCTACCATCAATGTTTCACCTGTTATGAGCGACGATGATTTGTCAGCGTCTGGACCTGCGAGGAAGCAAACGGTTGCCGCCACCTCCTCTAGGGTTGCAATCCGGCGGATGGCTTGAAGATCCATGATCGCTTCCGGCAGCTTGTCGGCTACGGCCGCTGCCATGTCCGTTGGCATGATGCCTGGCTGCACGACGTTTACAGTGATGTTGCGTGGGACCAGATCACGCTGGACACCTTTCGCATACCCTACGATCGCCGCCTTGGTGCCCATAGCAGATACTTTCGTACATTGCTTCAGATGAAAATTTAGTGCTGAGCCAAAGTCGGTTCATGAGTCGTTGTGAATTACAGTTCTTGAGCGGTTGGGCGAATCAAGATTTCGTTTACATCCACTTCTTTGGGTTGCTCGATCGCATAACGGATAGCTTGGGCGATCGCCTCTGGCTGAATTGCCATTTCATAGAGAGCATTTATATTTTTGGCAGCCTCCGGATCGGTGATCGAATTGGTAAGTTCTGTGGCAACGGCTCCAGGAGAAATAATCGTGCTGCGAATATGCGCTCCAACTTCTTGACGCAAGCCTTCTGAAATGGCACGAACGGCAAACTTTGTGCTGCAATAAACCGCTGAACCGGGATAGACTTTGTGTCCTGCAACAGAAGCAATGTTAATGATGTGTCCGCTTTGCGCTTTTTGCATGTGCGGCAAAACGGCGGCAATTCCGTATAGTACGCCTTTGATGTTGATATCGATTGTGCGTTCCCATTCGTCTACTTTTAGCTGCTCCAGACGAGACACCGGCATGATGCCAGCATTGTTGATCAACACATCAATTTTGCCGTATTGCTCTAGCGTGCTTTTTGCTAAGGCTTCAACCTGGTTACGCTGGGTCACATCGACGGTTTGATAGGTTGCGGTGCCGCCTGCGCTTTCAATCTCTGCCACAAGTTTCTCAAGTCGATCGTCTCGTCGGGCTGCCAGCATCAACTTTGCGCCGTGTTCTGCTAGTAGTTTGGCGGTTGCTTCTCCAATGCCACTGCTTGCTCCTGTAATGATGATGCTTTTTCCGGATATCTGGCTCATAGTTACAATTCCCTCTACAGTAGTCGTCATGATGTACTCCGTTGCGTGTATCACTGCTAAATCAGCAACTTATTTACCAATCACCACCAACCCCAGAAGGTACCGCCACCCCCGATACTTACCCCACCGGGCAGCTTCCACGTAAGTCGCGTCTTTCACTTCCGTTCCGATTCTCTGATGTCCTTTGATTACTTGAAACTTCATCTTTGTCTCCTTGACTCGTGCGCGATCGAGTTAGCGAATCTGTTTTGGAGTCATTCCAGTGATTCGCTTAAGCTGTTGGGTCAGATGACTTTGACTGGAGAAACCAACTTGTAAAGCAATGTCGGCGATCGCCAAATCTGTTTTCGACAGCATCAATTTTGCTCGTTCCACCCGCTGTTGAATTACGTACTGGTGTGGAGAAACCTCGATCGCTTGTTTGAATGCAGTGGCAAAGTAAGTCGGGCTAAGATTCAGAGTTTCTGCAAGTTCAGCCAGTGACAAGTCTCGATCGAGGTGAGTCTGAATATAGTCGAGTACTTGTTGCAATTGGGTGCGCGTTAAACCTTTGTACTTGAATTCAGTAGTTGACGTTGTAGTTGTTAGCATGGTTCAAAAATTGGCAATTTGTTCAACAAAACAGGCAAAAGCTAGCGATCGCGCATTTGATCACTTACTAGCACTACAAACAAGTCAGATATGAATGGAGCTTAGTGACTTGCAGCGACAATGGCTGCCTTCAACTCTGTTATTGTCCAACGTCCGGCATACCGAATGTTATTGATAAATAGGGCTGGAGTATTGGTCACTCCACTGCGTATTCCACTTTCGATATCTTGATTAATGCGATCGATATGCACCTGTTTAGGTAAATCTTTGAGAAACTGAGGAATATCAAGCCCTAAATCGTTGGCGTACTCGACAAGATAACAATTTTCCAAGTTTTGTTGATGGGCCAATAAAGTATCACTCATGAACCAAAACTGTCCTTGGACAGCGGCAGCTTCGGCAGCTTGGGCGGCTCGTTGAGCATGAGGATGAATCTGCGCTTGCGAAAAATGACGTAAGATAAAGCATAAATAATCCTCGCTCAAAGAAGCACTAAGCTCTCGTTTGATCCCTTTAATCATCTTGTAAACGTCCGCACTTCTAGGGCATTGATAGTCTCCATACATCACCAGCACGACCTTGGAACTCAGAATACCTTGAATTCAATCTTGGGTTGAAGGTGGTACAAGTAAAGGCCTGTGGCTACGATCGTCGCTCATCTTTTTACATCTGTATCAAGCATAGAACCGTGCAATTTACTTGCTCGATCCATTTGCATGACTGCTTGCATAAATTCAATATAGGTGGTCGCCTTCAAGCTGTCGCCTATAGCAAGTTAACTCTTTTACAGTACAAATTGATAGAGTAACCGTGCCATCACAAAGCAGAAGGCTGACTATAACTTAAGTTAGAATCCGAATTCGATCGAAAGTACACCCTACAAATTCACAATGCCGCGTTTAACAGCAACAATCACAGCTTGAGTGCGATCGCTGACATCTAACTTGTTCAAAATTCGATTGACATGAGATTTGACAGTGCCTTCACCGATACTCAAAGCAGTCGCAATATCAGCATTACTCATCCCCTGTGCGAGTGAACGAAGTACCGCCAGTTCTCGTTCACTCAGTTCTGGATTGCTGAGCCGCTGTACTAACTTTGCTCCCACATCGGGCGGAATGTACTTCTGACCCCGATGAACGGTACGAATCGCATTCAGAAGCTCGTCAGGTTCAGTTTCTTTCAATAGGTATCCTTTTGCGCCTGCCTGCAATCCCCGATAGATATCTTCGTCGCTATCATACGTAGTCAGTACAATAATCCGAGCCGATTTAGCAGCAGCACAAATTGCACCGATGGCGGCAACTCCTTCTACTTCAGGCATTCGCAAATCCATGAGTGTAACATCCGGTTGGTGTTCCCCAAATAGAGCGATCGCTTGTTCCCCATTTTCGGCTTGGGCAATCACCTGCATCTCTGGGTCACGGTTAATAATTGTGGCTAATCCTTGCCGAAAAA
>NZ_JACJPL010000010.1 GCF_014696065.1 Leptolyngbya sp. FACHB-261
TGAGCTAACTGTTTACCCTTCAAGTCCCACAAGCGAGCTGTGCCATCGTCGAATCCACCGGTTGCTAACTGCTGGCCATCGGGGCTGAAATCGATGCTAGTGACACCGCCTGTAGCAGGCTTAAACTGAGCTAACTGTTTACCCTTCAAGTCCCACAAGCGAGCTGTGCCATCCAATCCACGGGTTGCTAACTGCTGGCCATTGGGGCTGAAATCGATCCTATAGACACCGCCTGTGGGATGCTTAAACTGAGCTAACTGTTTACCCTTCAAGTCCCACAAGCGAACTGTGCCATCTAATCCACCGGTTGCTAACTGCTGGCCATCGGGGCTGAAATCGATGCTAGTGACATGGCCTGTGGGATGCTTAAACTGAGTTAACTGTTTACCCTTCAAGTCCCACAAGCGAGCTGTGCCATCTGCTCCACCGGTTGCTAACTGCTGGCCATTGGGGCTGAAATCGATGCTAGTGACACCGCCTGTGGGATGCTTAAACTGAGCTAACTGTTTACCCTTCAAGTCCCACAAGCGAGCTGTGCCATCTGCTCCTGATCCACGGGTTGCTAACTGCTGGCCATTAGGGCTGAAATCGATGCTAGTGACACCGCCTGTGGGATGCTTAAACTGAGCTAACTGTTTACCCTTCAAGTCCCACAAGCGAGCTGTGCCATCGTCGAATCCACCGGTTGCTAACTGCTGACCATTGGGGCTGAACTCGATGCTATCGACACTGCCTGTGGCATGCTTAAACTGAGCTAACTGTTTACCCTTCAAGTCCCACAAGCGAGCTGTGCCATCTTCTCCACCGGTTGCTAACTGCTGGCCATTGGGGCTGAACTCGATGCTATCGACACTGCCTGTGGCATGCTTAAACTGAGCTAACTGTTTACCCTTCAAGTCCCACAAGCGAGCTGTGCCATCTTCTCCACCGGTTGCTAACTGCTGGCCATTGGGGCTGAACTCGATGCTATCGACACTGCCTGTGGGATGCTTAAACTGAGCTAACTGTTTACCCTTCAAGTCCCACAAGCGAGCTGTGCCATCTAATCCTGATCCACGGGTTGCTAACTGCTGGCCATTGGGGCTGAAATCGATGCTATCGACACCGCCTGTAGTAGGCTTAAACTGAGCTAACTGTTTACCCTTCAAGTCCCACAAGCGAGCTGTGCCATCTAATTCTGATCCAAGGGTTGCTAACTGCTGGCCATTGGGGCTGAACTCGATGCTAGTGATATAGTCTATGGAATGCTTAAACTGAGCTAACTGTTTACCCTTCAAGTCCCACAAGCGAGCTGTGCCATCTGCTCCACCGGTTGCTAACTGCTGGCTATTAGGGCTGAACTCGATGCTAGTGATATAGTCTATGGAATGCTTAAACTGAGCTAACTGTTTACCCTTCAAGTCCCACAAGCGAGCTGTGCCATCTGCTCCACCGGTTGCTAACTGCTGGCTATTAGGGCTGAACTCGATGCTAGTGACACCGCCTGTAGCAGGCTTAAACTGAGCTAACTGTTTACCCTTCAAGTCCCACAAGCGAGCTATGCCATCTTCTCCACCGGTTGCTAACTGCTGGCTATTAGGGCTGAACTCGATGCTATCGACACGGCCTGTAGCAGGCTTAAACTGAGCTAACTGTTTACCCTTCAAGTCCCACAAGCGAGCTATGCCATCTTCTCCAAGGGTTGCTAACTGCTGGCCATTAGGGCTGAACTCGATGCTATCGACACTGTCCTGATGGCTCTGAAAACGGTTACGTTCTTGAGAACTGTAAGCCGCTTGTTGCAAGGTCCCTCTCACTTGATTGCGGGTACTGACATCGCTCCAAATGGCTTGCTTGAGTTTCCTCGCTGCTCTCAAACTCTCCAGCAGGGCATCAAAGTTTAGGTCAGACGCTAGCAGTAATTCTGAGGACTTACTGAGGGTTACACTCTGACTAATAATGGCCCCGTGCAGTTGCCACCCAGCGAAGACGACCAGCACCAAGGCTCCGACTAAACCGCCTGTCAGACTTCTCGTAATCCACTGCTGACGGCGTTTGCGCGCAGCCTCCTCTTGCTCTCGCAGCCTCAGACTGACCTGAATGAATTCTCGCTCCGTCAGGCTCAGTTCCCCTTGACGCTTCTCCAACCAGTCCGTTGCTTCTGCTAATGGAGCCCCCCGTAGGAGTGCGCCTTCATCGTGGCTACTTGTTTCCCACTGGCGCATCGCTGCCCTTAGCCGCTCCTGCCAGGTGCGAAATGTCCGGTCAGCTCTCATCCAATCACGCAGGCGCTGCCACTCGCGAATCAGCGCTTCATGCACTACCTCCACAGTTTCCGATTCACTGGCTTCATTGCGCCCTGTCACCACTAGCCGTGCTCCTGCCAGCTTCGCGACCAGTTCCCAGTTGTCTTCCCCAACATCAGAGCGAGTTGCCAGACGGCGAGTGTCTTCAGTCCCTTCCCCAGGCCGTATCAATTGCAGAAAAATGCGCTGTGCCTGCGTCTGCTCTGTCTCGTTCAGTTGGCTGTAAACCGCCTCTGCATGCTTCGCCAGCGCTGCGGCCACTCCACCAATCTCGTCATAAGCCCGATGGGTCAACTGCTCCTCTTCTTGTCTCTGCCACAGCAGCGTCAATGCAAACTCCAACAACGGCAGATTCCCCGGCTCCCCTCCGACTTCATCTAAAATGCGCCGCGTCAGTCCCTCCTCCAAGCGCAAGCCCCAGCGCTCGGCAGGCTCCTCGATCGCCCTTTGCAGCTCTTCACGGTACATCGAGCGCAGTTTCAAGTCAGCGTGCTGCAAGGCATCGGCAAAAGGACCATAGGAGAGCGCTTGCCCCAAAAAGTCTGCTCGTAAGGTCAACACCAGCGTCAAACCCGCAGACCCTTGCCCCGGCTCATCCCCTTGAATTGCTTTGAGCAACTCATCAAGAAAACGTTTTTGCTCCTCTGAGTCTCGGCAGAGCGTGTACAGCTCCTCAAACTGATCCACCACCAGTAACAGACGACGGTGATTGGGATGGCTCTCTAGAATGCGAGCCACACGCTCCCGTAATTGCCGCTTGCCCCCAAGCAGATCAAGGGCTAATTCCTCAGCATCTCTATCCCGTCTGGCTTTGCTTTCCTCTGGCTCCCACAACTCGATGAGGACAGTGGCCAGTTCATAGAGCGGGCGCTCCTTAGGCCGAAAGGAAGCAACCAGCCACTCTCCCTCTACCCGTAACTCAGGCATCAGCCCAGCAAACACCAGTGAGGATTTGCCGCTTCCAGAAGGACCGAGCACGGCCACTAAGGGCTGTGTTCGCACCGCCTCAACCAATGGCCCAATAAACGCCTCTCGCCCAAAGAAGAAGGGGGCATCCTCTTCTCGAAACGCAAACAACCCTCGATAGGGGCACAGCAGCGCTGTCTGCTCCCCGCTCCTAGCCCGTAAAGCCTTCCACAGAACCGCTCTGCGGATCCCTTGAGCCACCTCTAGAAATGCCTGGTCCTGGTTAGTCCAACGAGTGATCGGCTCCCCATTCCTCGGTAGGGGTTGCAGCTTGCCCAAAGGAGTGTTCTCCCAATCCACTGGACGCAGTAGCACCGGAATCACCCGAGCTTCCCCCGCCTGATGTCGTTCCAAGGCTCGCTTCAGCTGAATGTTGTAGAGGTCATCCGAGGCGAAAAAGTCAGCACTAGCCAGCAGCAAAATGATTTGAGCGGTGTTCAAATGCTGGTCCAGCTCCCGGTCCAGCTCTCCACCTGCAATGATCTCCCGGTCATGCCAAGCCGTGATCACGCCCTCCCGCTGCAGGGTACTGAGGTGCTTGGCTAGTTCGTCCCGTAGAGCCTCATCCTCACGGGCATAGGAGAAGAAAACTTCGATAGCTCCAGACTGCCCTAGCGTGGTTACTGCTCCAGCTGAATCTGGGAGAGCGTCTACCATAGTTATGGTCTCCTAGCGGAAGTGTCCAAAGCTCTGGCTGCTCATTACACAGCTTTGGCACCCACATCATGACAGAAACCCCTGAAGCTGTCGTTGACAAGCTTCAAGGGTTTGGTTGAGATCAAGTTGTGAGCAGCTCCAAGCCTTGCAGAGGCACATTAAATTTCGATCAACCCTCGTAGTAAGGAGCGGTTTCGGCTTAGCCATTAAGGTCTTGCTTAGGTAGATTTTGGAACAATGGATAATGGATTGCCGTTTGACTCGCTGTACTACTACGGGAGCGATTAACTGACTCATATCAGCTATGGGCCACAGCACAAACAATATGTTCAGGCACTCGCAGAAAAACGAGTGCCTATACGGAAAGGACTTGAGAGATAGTTAGAGTGAACTAAAGTTTAACGGCTCATGTCGTCTAAATAAACGCTAGGAGAGCAGCGATCGCAGGAAGTAACTTGGTACATTCCTGAACTAGCTTGGTCATGTCTGGTAGGGTTGACACTGTTCCTTTCAAAATCTTGATTGATGTTTTTGCGGCTTTTTGCAGAGCACCGTCTCCAGGTTGCTGTCCTGCTTGAGCAAGGTTTTCAACCTGTTCTAGTGCCTCAATCTTATCTTCCTCCGTCAACTCAGGTTCAGTTTCGATGGCTGCTTGTAACTGAGCCAAAAGATCTTTAAGGCTAGGTTGGTCAGGATCAGAGGACTCTGGTAGCTGATTGATAGTGTTAGTGACGCTGCCGCTGATGGCCCCAAGGGCAACTCCAGTCATTGTTTGATTTTCGCCAGCTGCAGCTACGCCACTAACGTTGCCTTGAACACCGCTAATGCTGACATTTCCCTTACTTTGCGACATGATGTAATCTCCTCTAGTGTAGGTTTCGACGTAAAATTTGGGTTGGCCCAAGGCATTCTCTAATAGTTTTTCCAAACTACGGATTCTTTCATCTTTCTCTCCCATTCCGGCCAACAGAGCTTGCAAATCGTTGATAGGTAAGGACTTGATTTGGCTATAGGTTTTAAAGTATTCGCGATGAAGTTCCGATTGATTAGCATCACTAGACACTTTTGCCTGTAGTCGGATCTTCTCATGGCCTCGACCTTCGAGGGTCAACAGTTCTAATTCTGCTTCTGGATGGTTTTCTGCGAGCCTTTGAATTGCAATGGCAGCAGCACTCGGATCAAGCCCTCCGTGATGAAATAAGTCGAGAGTTTTGAATTGGCTAGCCACCTCTCGCATATCGACATTTTGGCTTTTGTAAAGGTCAAGCGTTTTGATAATAGGAGAGATAAAATCAGCAAAATCCCCCTCTTTGAAATTCTCCTGACGGTTATCCGGCTTTCTCCAGGGATCAGGATCATCAGCGGTAGGTAAACGCATGTAAATGTATTCACAGCGAGCCCTAGTCAGACAGGTATCGGTAGAAATTGCCCAATCTTGGATGAATGTTCCGGTAAGACAAGCTTTAGATAAATCAGTTCGATATAACTGCGCCTGAACGAGCTTCGCTCTAGATAGGTCAGCCTCTTGCAAATTTGCTTCGCTCAGATCTGCCCCTACGAAGCTAGCATCTGTTAGGATAGCCTCCTGCAAATTCAGTCCTCGCAAATCGCATCGATCAAAATTTTCTCCACGCCCAAGTTTCGTAATAGCGAGTTGATGGACTTTGGAGCTTTCTAAATAAGTTCCATCTGTACGAGCTTGATCTAATTTTCGGGCGTGAAACCAATTAGTGCGGGTTAGGGTTGCTTGTCTAAAGTCTGTGCTTTTAAGCGTGGCTTCAGTAAAGTTAGCATCTGTTAGGTTTGCACCATGAAAGCTAGTTCCTCCTTTGGTTACTAAGGCAGTTGCAAGGGACTGAATGATTTGATACTTGTTATTTTTTGCTGTGATTGCCAGCCAACCAATATAGCCTCCGGTGACAATTGTAGCTAAGGCAACCGAGCTAGAGATCAGATAACCTATAACTTCTATGTTTCCTAGCAGAACCCCAAATACTAATCCTAAAAATGCAGCACCCCCGGTGATGATTCCAGGTTTCCAAAGTGGTATTAATCTAGCGATGGCAATCCCTACTGCTATATTACCCACCCCGGCTAGGCTACCCGCAAGTGCTAAGGCAGTAAATTGAACATCAACAGCAAGGTTAGCTTGAGAAGTTGGCAAAAACGCGATGATCGCGATAAGAATAGCGGCAACAATTTCAGTGAGTATGACTAGCAGGGTACCCAACCCTAGAAACAGTATCACTGCTAGAAAAGTAAACAGGGCAACTAGAGCAAAAATACCGAAAATGGGACCAGATGCATTACCAACCCATAAGTTGCTTAAGAGAGCAGCAGAATAGCCGGAGACCAGCCCTGCCAAAAGTGCCAACGCTAATGATGAAGCACCTAAGCTAAACGTCCAGGTACGCGACAGGCCAGCCTTAGCGTGGCTGAAATCTGCACCGACTAAAATTGCTTTTCTAAAACTAGTACCACGGATATCAAAGTGGCTAAAATCCTGTCCAACTAGATCTCGCCCACTAAGATCTGCTCCTCGTAAATTAGTGTCTTGTAACTTCGCCACCATTTTTATCTGCTTATCAATTTACCTGCACTTCCACGGCAACAAAGTACGCAGCGCTGAATAGCGGCAGAAATGGGGTGTGGAAGAATACGTCCTCTCGATACTAGCATCTCTAAATGGGGCAGGCAGAAATGGTGGCTGAAGGAGATCTTGTTCAGCTTCAGCCACCACTTCTCTGACTGATGAGTTCTCCTGAAGAAGTCGATTAAATCTATCAGGGTCGATTTCCTTTAATTCCCGGAGCCAAAGTCTTCGCTCATAGCCAGATTTGCTAGTATCTAAGACTGTAGTAATCAGCCAAGGAAGTGCTAGGGAACCTAGGCTCATTCGATCTAGAACTCTGAAAGCTGCTACATCGTCAGCCTCACTTTCAAGCATAGAAACTATTGTAGAAACAGTAGAAGAGTCGATCCTTCTAAATTGGTTCAATACATGCATACATGTATTAAACTCTAAAGTAGTTACGTCACGACCAGATACATGAACTAGATCTCTTACTATCAACTCTCTTTCTCTCGAAGTCGTATTCAAACCAATTTCACCTAAAGCGGTGATGACTAGAATTCTGGTAAAACCAGAAAGATACATAGTCTCAACACCACTTCCTCTAACAGAACGAGGGATTAGAATCTCTCGAAGAACAGGTATTGCCTCTGAACCACAAGCAATGATCGCATCAATAACAGAAGGGTTCTCCTCCAGTTGATTAATGCTTTTTCTGACATCACCATCAGTACATCGTGAAGCACGGTTTAATACTTGTACTTGGCTCTCTCCTCTGTCAAGCTGCCCCACTACTGAATTTTGTGCTGGTGTCTCTGTAGAAACTGACAAATCATAACGACCTCGAAGATTAGGATCAGGTGCCAAGATCACGACTCGATAAAGACCAGCACGAGACATACTAAACCTTGCTGAAGCTCCTGCAGGGCTTCCCTTTACTTCAAGACCTTGAATCAAAGGAGATCTTGACTCTCCTCCCCGTAGTCTGCCACCTGTACCAATCAGGGCGAGAACATTACCCTCTGAGTCAAGCAGTGCGAAAAAGGGAAGAACCCCTCGGCTTAACCAATCTACTGCGAAATCTATTTGGATTGGGACATTGGCACCAATTTGAAAAGTATGACCATCTGCTAAGTTAGAGCGACTTTCTCCAAAAGAACCTGTTTCTCGTAATAGAATTCGTGAACTAGACTGTGCTTTTGCTTCTAAACCAACTAGAAGGCTTAAGGATGCAACTAAAGAAATCAGAAAAAGGGGTAATACTCTCATTAACGTATCCTTACTTATTTAAGTAAAGGTATGTGCTTGCACTTGATTTATCTGTGTTTTTGTGAAGATCTGCCAGTGGCCATGCTCAACAGTAGGCACGTGAAGTGCAGAAACCAACTTTTAACTTGTATTCTTCTCAGGGTGCCATAGTGATCAGAGAATTTACCGAGAACCACATAATATTTATTACATCTTTACGAGTTGTCAATCATTCCTTCTCAAGCTTTTTGATCAGTATCTATAGGATGTCGCTCGTTGCCCCTTTAACTCTCTGCCGCTGTACTGCCTGCACTAACTTCACCCGATACGGCTTAGCATCCTTGCGCCATACCACCTGCTGCCCTTTCAACTCTGCACAGTGGCCTTCCAATGACTTCTGCCAACCTCGATGGGGTCAAAAATTGTACCCAAACCGTTCAGCAGTCTCCAATCCTTCTCTTGGCGGGTCAGTTTGGCAATTTTCTCATGTGGGTAGCCAACTGTACCAATAAGCCCTTGTGCAAGATTAAATGGATTGTTCTCTGAGCCACAGCTCATAGCTGATGTGTAGGTCTTGCAGGTCAACCTGCCTACTAGGTGGGGGCAGGGGGCAGATCAGATTCAAAGTCTGATTAGAAAGGATAAAAATTTTTGGGTTTGTGGAGATGGAACCTGAGCGTTCTCTTCCCCAGAATTCTGAGCCATCCCTCTACCTGGAAGACCCTCCCATCCCAAGGTCCTAAGGTTCTTAGCCAGTCTGTTCTGTATGTATCGTCGTCCATCCTAGAAATAGAAAAAGCATCAATAGCTATAGACTACTCATTACACAGCTTTGGCACACACATCACGGCAGAAACCTCTGAAGCTTCATTAGCTCAAGAAGGTCGTGAGCTGACCTTAAAACATCTCTGGCAGAATCGGGCGTGAAGAAACACAACCAGCATAGTTCTCATAGAGTGTCTGCACATCATGCCCTGTAACAGCAGCAACTGTTGTTGGGGGCAGCCCATCGGCTAAACAGTGGGAAATAAATGTGTGTCGAGTGATGTATGGCTTTCGATATAGAATCTCCAATCGTTCTAAAATCGTCACCCAAGCTCGGTTCCGGAAATTGTGGTCGTCGATTGCATTGCCCTGCCTGGTAGTAAATACCAGATCATCTGGTTGAGCTGCTTCGGGCTTCTTGTTCCGGAGAAGTGAGGAGATTTTGCCATTAAGAGGGATTGTCCTAGCCTTGTTAGTTTTCGTTGATTTTCGGACCCCTCGACTCAGTGACTCGCCTATCCAAACACTGCCAAAGTCATCAGAGATATGCTCCCATCTGAGACCAATTGCTTCAGAGGTTCTCGCTCCAGTGCCAAACAAAAACTGAACGAATTCAGCATAGTGTTTATAGTGAGGATCATCTTTGAAAGCTTTTATGATTGCCTTTATCTCATCCTTAGTGAATGGCTTAGGCATTTGTTTAGGTGGCACCTTAACCCTGTTCTGCAATTCCTTCCAAGGATTAACTTCTACGTAATGTCTCCCCTTGCCCCAGTCCCAGCAAGCTGAGAGTAGACCCAACCGTTCCTTGAGAATTCGCTCGCCATTTCCCTTCGAGCGAAGAAATTCGACAAAGGGCTCAGCAGACATCAAGCCTAAAAACTCTACCTTCTTATCGGCATAGAACTCAGAAAGGTACTTCTCCGTAGTCTTATACTTTTCAAGAGTTCTTGAGTAGACGCCCTTCGATTTGTAGTCGGTGAATAACTGAAATAACTCGACACAAGTGATGAGCACAACCTCATCTTTCTTTGGCTCTACGTATCCCTCTGGCTTGTACTTTACCAGAGTAGGGTCAAAATTCCCTGAGAGGATGTCTAACTCAATTTGCCTAGCTTTGCCTTCCGCTGCCTTTCTGGTTTCCTGGGCATCGATCAGGCCAAGGGACAAGGAATAGCGTTTTCCGCCACAACTCCAGCGCAGTCTTAGACGTCCCTGGAAGGGCTCCACCTTCACAGTTCCTTTGCTTGCATTTTTACGCTTTGCTGTCCCTGGCTGTTGGCTCATAGTTGGTATTCGATCGTTGTGCTCCAACTGAGCATACCAAATTCATACCAAATTCATACCAAATGACTGCCGAAACAGAGTGATTTTTGTTACTCAAGAACCTGTCTTAGGACCCTTCAGGACAAAACAAAAACCCCGGAACCCTTATCTAGCGTGGGTTCCGGGGTTTTATGACATATGGACACAACTGGACTCGAACCAGTGACCCCCACGATGTCAACGTGGTGCTCTAACCAACTGAGCTATGCGTCCTTGCTATCACCAGGTTTCGCCCCAGCAGCTTGGCTATCGTAGCACATTTTTTTCGTCTTGGCAGTAGTTATTCCAGGCCAGTTCCATAGCGCAGAGCATCGTAGCGGGCTAGCTCCCGAAAATAGGCTTTAGAAGCCTGGGGCTGCGTCCAATCTGGAACTGGTGCCATTTTTAGTCTCAAGCTTGAGACCCCCAAGCGTAGGTAGTGCGAGAGCCACTGCGCTAAGGTGGGCAAACCGACCTGCGTGACAGAGGCCAGAGTCAGGTCAGGAGCCTGGAGCAGGGTGGCAATCAACGTCTGCGTGAGGCTATCCCAACGCGGCTTGTCTTGCAAAAAGGTTTGCATAGCCTCTGGCCCTAGCTGGTCGAGCACTGTAAACACCTGATTAAGCAGTTGGTTGATGCGATCTGGAGGCAGAGAGCTACGCCAAGGAACCTGCATCGTGCGGGCAAATAGCCAGGTGACACTGATATTGGGGGCGTAGGGTTGAAGCTCTGCCAAGCTGAGCCGGTCGAGACAGTCAGCAGCAAGAGCCGCCTGGATGCCGCGTAGCAGACGCGGTAGATGCCTGACCATTGCCCCAAAACCACCAAAACTCAGGGGTGACTGTTGAGCTGCGGCATCACCTACGGCCAGAGTTCGGCCCCAAGGCAGGCGAAGAGGACTATCTGGATAAGCTGGAAACAAACCTGCCAGCAAGCGCAAAGGCTGCAAAGCTGCTAACTCACACTGCTGATACTCCGGCAGCAAGGTTGCATAGTCCTCAAAAAAAGCCTGGAGAGAGCCACGCCCTGGATCAAGATCTAAATAAGTAAATAGATAGGTCGTCCGTCCGCCTGCGCGTGCCGGAAAAGCTTCCCAGAAATACTGCATCTGCTGGCGAATCGGTGTAGTAGTGACCAGCAGATCGCCTTTGTCATTGTCTGGAAAACCAGTCGCACAGGAGCCCACTACGGCACAGATCAGGCTAGGTGTTTGACCCTGTCGGGCTTGAGCCACGATAGGCGAGAAATGTCCCATTGCATCAATCAGCAAACGGGTATTGAGCGTCAGTCCGTTTTGGGTAGAGACACAGGCATGGTGAGGGCTGAGGACAGCACTGGCAAAGCCAGTGTTCTCTAGCAACTTGCCGCCTAATGTCAGAAACTTGTTTTTCAGAAGCTCCAGCAAAGTCACAGGGTAGATGCCGATATTGAGGACACCTGTAGCCCAATGATCTGGGCCACCCAGAAAAGCAATTCGTCCTCGGGAGTACTCACTGGTGATGACCTGCTCTCGCTCGTCAGGAGTGAGCAATTCCAATTGAACTAGTGTCTCTAGTTCCTCACGCGAGAGATTCCATTCTTGTTCGCGACCCTGTAGAAGCCCAGCTTCTAGGAGGGCAACGCGCCAGCCTTGAGCTTGTAGACCAGTCGCCAGTAAAATCCCCAGCGTACCGCCACAGATCACCACATCCAGTTCAGGCTCTACCTCAGTGTCGCTGAGCTGAATCGGCTGTGGGGGTTGCTCCAAACCCTTGCAATAACTTTGCCAGCGGTGATCGACACGGGTGAGAATCTGCCTTGTCGTTTCTGGGTGGCTGAGGCGGCTCAGGTATTGCTCAAGAGGCGAGGAAAAAAGCATCTTGTGGCGGGCCATCCGGAAAGCTTGCATTGCTCCCCGAATTGTAGCGAATGGAGAGTCCAGTAAGATTGCCCTAGGCTATTCGTCTAAAGCAGGCTACGACTAATCTGCTTAACCTCAATTGACTTAAGAATTGACTTAAGTGTTAACGATCGGGTGACCTGTAAAAAGTGATTGAACCTGATTGTCAATCCAACTCACAGGGTACTTTAAGAGAAATAGATGAGCCGACTTTCTAGGTCCGGCTCGGTTACACAGTTTATTGTGACAAGCAATGACAAATGCTACCCTTCGGCTCAAGTTCTTATTCCTCTTGGCTAGGAAGAATCGTAATAAGGGATTTACTCTTATTGAGCTATTAGTGGTGATTATTATTATCGGCATCCTATCAGCGATTGCTCTGCCTGCCTTCCTCAATCAGGTGAACCGCGCACGGCAGTCGGAAGCAAAAACCTATGTCGGTGCCATGAATCGGGCGCAGCAAGCCTATCGGCTAGAAAATCCTACTTTTGCCAACAATCTTGCCAACCTTTCTTTAGGTATTAGATCCAGTACCAGTTATTACAGCTATTTTATTTCCGATGCTAATGTTGGCGGCTCTTTGCAAATAGGTATGGTCAAAGCAGAACTGTCGCTTAAAGCCTATATTGGACTTGTGCAGTTTGTTCAAGCTCTGGGTCAAGACGCCTCATCTCAATCAATTATTTGTGAAGCCCGTCAGTCTAATACTCCGGTTGCGGGCACTGCTCCTACCACAGCAGATGTCAGTAACGAAAACCTCTCAACGGTGGTTGATGACTCTAATCCCATCGCCTGTGGTAGCAACTTCAGGCCAATGAATTAACTAATGGGTTGAGCTTGCGTTAGAGACTGCTTTGAGCAGGCGATTTAGGGTGGTGGTATGGCCACACTGGAGCCTGTAGGATTCTTGTCAATCTTGCCTAGATCTTTGCCTAGATCATGGGGTCACGAACTCTAGCCATGCTGGCTTCAAGGGCTCTCTGTCTTCAACCTCCCCGGCTGCAAAAAAGTCTGGAGGACAGTATTTCAGGGATTTCTGATAGCTTGATACAGATACAGATAGACGCCCAAGCACCTAACCCCATGCCCCACACGATTGTTACCAACACCTGCGAAGGTGTTGCCGACTGTGTAGATGCCTGCCCAGTGGCTTGCATTCATCCCGGTCCTGGCAAAAATACCAAAGGTACCGATTGGTACTGGATTGATTTTGCGACCTGTATTGACTGTGGTATCTGTCTTCAGGTTTGTCCAGTAGAGGGTGCGATTGTACCTGAGGAGCGCCCAGACCTCCAGAGTACGCCTACTTAAGCTGGCCTCGGTGGAACTACGGCAGCAGGAGGTGTAACTGCGTGGATTTGCTGGAAGATTTTCAGTCAGAGTGATCGCTGATCCGGACGGAATGGGTAAAGTTAGCTCGTGAGTTGGGAAGCAGATCCCTGCGGTTCCCGACATGGCCTACATACTCATCGCAAGGAGTCACTCGTGGACGCACGTACCAAAACCAAGCTGCTGTTCTTTCTGGCTCGCAGAAACAATAGCGAGGGTTTCACCCTGATCGAACTGCTGGTGGTCATCATCATCATCGGTATTCTGTCCGCCATTGCTCTGCCTTCCTTCTTGAACCAGGCCAACCGCGCCAGACAGTCGGAAGCCAGAACCTATGTGGGTTCGATGAACCGAGCGCAGCAGGCTTACCGCTTGGAGAACACAGCCTTTGCTCCCGACATCAGCACCCTTTCGGTCGGGATCAACTCCAACACGGTTTACTACACCTATTCCGTTACGCCTAACGTTGCTAGCCCCAACTACGCGCTCCAGCAAGCCACTGTCAAGTCTGATCCTGGTCTGAAAGCTTACATCGGCGCGGTTCAAATCGCTCAGCAGAGCGGTCAGGACGCAACAACGCTGGCTGTTCTTTGTGAAGCTAAGCAAGCAAACACACCAGCTGCCGGTTCAGAACTGACTGCAGGAAATATTGCCAACCTTGTCACGGGTGGTGTACTAACCAGCAACAACAACATTGGTTGCCAGGGTGCAGCCAAGGCAATTCAGTAACGCTGGCTAACGTGATTGGCTGGAATTGAATCAGTTAGGACATAAAAATGGAGGTGGGACAGCAGTTGTCTCACCTCTATTTCGTTTGAGGATAGAAAACTAAGAGCCTCGCTTGGGTGGCTTTTGCTGGAGCAGGTCGCTGCGCAGCTCGGAGAAAGAGTCCTTGATGGTTTCGGCCACTTCGTCTGCTTTGGCTTTGGCTTTGGCCTGCAGATTCTTGCGGGTAGTGGTGGCCTTGGTCGAGAGATCACCAGCAGTTTTACGAGCGCTTTTCTGGGCAGCTTCGACTTGTTCCACTGCCTTTTCAGTTAAATCTTCCGCGGCTTCCTGTAGATTGCCTCTGACTTCTTTGGCAACCTCACTGGCTTTTTGCGAAAGCTTAGCAGCTTGCTGCTGGGTCTGCTTTTGCAGGTTGCGATTGGCTTCCTGAGCGGCCTCACGAGCCTTTTGCGCGAGCTTGGCGGCCTGTTCCTTGGCTTGATTCAACAGATCCATGAGAGCTTGCTGCGCCACTGCACCTCAAGCTTAGCCTGCTCTTTCGGGGCCGAAGGCTTCGCTTACGATCATTTAAAGAGAACCCTCGCTGGAACGGGGCCAGAAGTTAAAGCGCTGGTTGAATCACTTAGTAGCCACTGAGAATACCCTGCCGCTTGGCTTGGCGCTCGGCCCAAGTAAACACCAGCAGACCCAGGCTGAAATAGCCCACTCCACTCAACAGGGCTAGGGCTAACTGACCTACATCGAGGGCCTGCTCCCTTGCCATAAGATCGCGTAGGAGACCGGCACCTGAAGCCATCGGCAGCAGCAGCCCTAGCAGCCGCGAGGGACCAGTCCAGGTTTCAATGGGCGTCGCCAGCAGGAAAAACAGCGCGAACTGAAAAATTCCCAACAACTGCTGGATGCGCTTAAGTAATAACGACAGGGCTCCCAACAGGAAGGCCAAACCGTAGGCTCCGAGCAGCACGGCAGCTAAAGGTAGTAGCAAACTGGGTGGAAATGCGAGACGGCTACCTGTGAGCAGCAGGATGGCTAATAGGATGCTGAGGGTCAAAATCAAGCGCAGCACTAAACTGGCTAAGCCGCGAGCCAGGAAAATTTTAGCTGCTCCGAAGGGAGACAGAAACAGTTGCTCCAGGGTGCCAGTCTGAGCTTCGATTTGCAGGCCGATGGCGATGTCATTCATGACTAGAACTACTAAATCCCAGAGCACATAGCCAACCACAATCGAATCTAGGCGGTCGCCAAATTGCAAGCTAGGACCTGCAATGTAGCGAGCACTGAGAAAAATGCCATAAAAAATCAGAGTGGCAATGACAATGCCACCGATGGTTTCGCTAGGGTAGCGCCAGGACTGGATCCAACTGCGCTTAAACTCTGCCCGCAACAGCTCACGCACCTTCACGGCCATGCACCAATTTCAAGAAAATCTCTGTCAGGTCAGCTTGGTCTTTGGCAACACGAACCAGAGGTAGAGGCTTTAGGACGGACAGCACACTGTAGATTTGGTCTGATTGTCCTGTGTAGATGATTTGTCTGCCCTCGATTCGTGCGTCCAAGGTTTTGAGTTGGTTGCTCTGGTCAAGTGTTAGATCGCCTTCGACCTCAATTACATAGGCGGACCCAGAAAACTGGCGAACTAGCTCGTGAGTCGGCTTCTCAGTAATAATCTCCCCAGCGTTGATGATCGCTACCCGGTCTGATAGCTCCTCTGCCAGGTTGAGTTGATGCGTTGTGAGCAGAATTGCCCGTCCTTCCTGCGCAATTTCCCGCACTAGAGTCTTAACACTCTGAGTTGCCTCAACGTCCAAACCCAAGGTCGGTTCATCTAGCAATAAGAGCTTGGGTTGATGGATCAGCGCCACAGCCAATGCCAACTTCTGCTGCATGCCTCGGGAAAGAGACTGAACGGGAGTGTGCCGTTTGCCAACTAGGTCGAAGCGGTCTAAAAGCTCTAAGCCTCGTCGTCGGGCTATTGGCTCACTCAAGCCTTTGAGGGTGCCGAAATAGGCCAGGTTTTCTTCTGGAGTGAGACGCCAGTAGGTGTTGCGATTGCCCTCCAACACGGCCCCAACCTGGCTGAGTGCCTGGGAGTCGTGGTGAGGATCTCGATCGGCAATTCGAACCCAACCAGCATCTGGTCGAATTAGGCCAGCGATCATCTTGATCGTCGTTGTTTTACCTGCACCGTTTGGCCCCAAAAACGCCAGCACCTCCCCAGCTGCAATGCTTAGGGAGACGCCACGGACTGCTGCAACTGTTTTGCCTTGCTGCCGGTAAATTTTTCTGAGGTTGTTGGCCTCAAGTACCTTCATGCAGCAGCTAGGCGAGAGAGCGTTTCAAGATGCCACGGACTGACAAAATCGCCACCAAGTCGAACGCCAGGAGTGCCAGTAACGCGCCACCCAAGGTCATCACACCCCAAGGCGCGCTCAGAATAGGGCTGCTAAAGCTCCAATCGGCATGCGTGTAGAGATAGCGAATCGGCTCAATGGCATGGGTGAGAGGATTGAGGCTCACCACCCACTGCAACCAGGTCGGCATAAAGCTCAGGGGAGCCAGGGCACTGCTAGCAAACAGCAGTGGCAGGTTCACGACAAAAATGACCGCAATCAGCTCGACGTGACCAGGCATGGCGAAGGCCAGACCCAGGCTGAGCGCCGTAACACCCAGCACCAGCAAGAGCACAATCAGCCCCATGAGGCCCAAGCCCAAGGCTCCAGGCAACCTCGTGCCCATCAGTGCACTGGCTCCCACTAACACAGCGGCCTGAATCAAGCTCAGGGTAGCGATGAAAATTGAGGACGCTAGCACAATCGAAAAGCGCGAAACCAGGGGTGCTACCAACAGCCGGTTCAGGAAGCCAAATTCCCGGTCGAACATCACCGGCAAGCCGGCATTAAGGGCTCCACCAAAAGCTGTGAAGACAATTACGCCTGCTCCCAAAAATTGGGCATAGCTTTGCTCAGTACCGAACAGACCAGCCGGAGCATTCTGAAACAGGGCCCCAAACAAAATCAGCCACATCAACGGCTGGATGATCCCCGCAACCAAGGTGGAGGGACGCCGTTGCAGTTGAATAAATAGGCGGCGAGTGAGAGCTGCCGTTTCTTGCACAAACTCAGAAAATGCTGAGCGTTCGGTCGCCTGAGGCGATGCGGAAAGCTCTGACAGACGAGACTGGGTCAGTATGTCAAAGGTGTTGCTCATAGCAGACCTCAAAGGCGGATTCAAAACCGAGAACAAACTAGAAATTTAGACGTAGGTGCTCAAAAAGGGTCAAAGCCGTTTCCAGCAATCGTACCCTGCCCATTGCACCCTATAGGCTGATCCTACCTCAACGCTTCTTAACCATCGCCTGTTGCTCAGCAGCAGCTAGGTCAGCATCACCCAATGTGCGCCCTGTGGCCTTGAGATAAACGTCGTCTAGGCTAGGCCGGGATTGAGACAGACCAAACACCGGCAAGCCTACTTGGGCAAGCGCTTCACGCACCCCCAGAGTTGCCTGCTCTGGTTCTTTAACCACCAGATTCAGCGCATTGCCTTGAGCCAGATTGACGACTACTGCTTGTACAAAAGGTAGGGGTTCCAGGACCGAGATCGCTCGCTCCACCTCAAACTGGGGCGTAAACTCGCGGATGCGCAGAGTAATTCGGTCGCCGCCCACGCGGTCTTTCAACTCAGAGGGAGTTCCTTCAGCAATGACAATGCCCCGATCGATAATTGCGACGCGATCGGATAGGGCATCAATTTCCTCTAAGTAGTGGCTGGTAATCACAACTGTGATCCCTGCTTCCTTGAGTTGTCGGAGCAGCTCCCAAATGGTGACTCGGCTCTCAATATCCAAGCCAGCGCTAGGCTCATCCAGGACCAAGACTTGAGGGCGGTGCAATAAGCCTGCTGCTAGATCTAGCCGTTTGCGAATGCCGCCGGAGTAGGTGCCTGTGCGGCGGTCGATCCACTCCTGCAAACCCATCAGTTTGATCATGCCTTCAATGCGATCACGCGCTAAGTCGCGAGGCAGGTGATACAGATCAGCTTGAAATTGCAGCAGTTCACGGCCGGTCAGAACTTTATCGAGCGCAACCTCCTGCGCTACATAACCCAAAAGCCGCCGCACAGCGCGGGGATTGGTAGTCACCGACTGCCCCGAAACCTCTAAGCTGCCAGAGTCCGGCTGAGCTAGGGTGCAAAGGCAGCGTAGGGTAGTAGTTTTGCCTGCACCATTGGGACCCAGCAGACCGTAAATCTGACCAGCTTCCACGGTGAGCGACACACCTCTGACGGCTTCGACGGATCCGTATCGCTTGTGCAAATCTCGGATCACGACGGCTGCACTCATGCCAACAAGCCTCCCAATGTCTTCAGGGCTAGAGCTGAGTATGTCTGGACAATCGGTAGGCTGTCTACACCCATTGCGGCGAACAACAGCATGCAATAGAAGATCGAGAACTTGAATAGCTCGCGCGCCGCTTGTTGCTCTTGGGCATTGCGGAACAATTTGACAGCTTTAACAACGAAGACTCCACCCAAAAGCGTGGCGGCAACTCCGTAAAATAAGCCAGCCGCTCCGAGCGGGCACAGCAGTAAGGTGAAGGGCACCATCACCAAGGTGTAGCCGAGGATTTGATTGGCTGTCGGCTGCTCGCCGACCAAGACAGGCAACATTGGTATGCCGACTTTCTCGTAATCCTTGCGGATCATCAAGGCCAGTGCCCAAAAGTGAGGGGGGGTCCACAGCAGAATAATGCCGAACAAGACCCAGGCAGCCCAACTTAACTCTCCTGTTACGGCGGCCCAGCCCACTAGTGGGGGGATCGCACCGGCCGCCCCCCCAATCACAATGTTGTTGGGAGTCGACCGCTTGAGCCAGAGTGTGTAAACAAAGACATAGGTCAGGATGCCTGACATTGCCAGCAGGGCACTAAGCAGGTTCGCAAAAACGGTCAACAGGGTAAACGACAGACTAGCCAACACCAGCGCAAACACAAACGCCTGTCGCGGCTGCACTCGGCCTGAAGGAATCGGGCGCGACCGAGTGCGCTCCATGATGTAGTCAATATCTTGGTCGAGGATGCAGTTGATTGTGTTAGCGGAACTGGCAGCCAGCCAGCCTCCCAGCAGCGTGACAACAAATAAAACTGGATCAACCTGTCCTCGGCCCGCTAACCACATCGCGCCTGCGGTCGTCACAATTAACAGAACAATGATCCGGGGCTTGGTGAGCTGGTAGTAACACTTAACCGTTTCCTGAGTTCGATGAAGCCAGCTCCAGTCAGAGCCAGCAGGCGTCGGGGACTCAGCAATGAACTTCGAAACCGATGTAGACATTTAGTTCAACTAATTCAGCTATTTCTCTTCCCACTGACCTAGAGGACTGAGCAGTCTATGGTCACTGAGACTTGAATGAAGATCTCAAAATTAATTAAGTGTAGGTAATCAGAGGCGTAGCCGAGGTTCACGATGCTTGAGCTTGCTGGAGCTGAACTCGCTGCTTCCAAGCAAGGGTAGTGAGTACCACCAATGAGCCAAACATTGTGACGCCAGTGACCAGATGAGCCACGGTTAGGGGCTGCACCTGCAACTGCAGACGGAAGGTTGCCAATCCTAAACCCAATTGCAGCAACAGCAAACTACCGGAGACAAAGGCAACTCGTCTCAGACCTGGGGACAGGTTCGAGGTTCGCCAAGCAACTACCACGACTGCCAGAATCGCTACCACTGCTGGCACAATGCCCAGCAAGTGATTGTTCATGACACTGCAAAGCAGCGAAGATCCTAGACAGGCATGCAGTGCCCACTGAGAAGCAACTAAACCCCCGAGCAAGCTTTGGGCATAGAGAGTGATGGCAGCGCCCAGGGCGACCCAAGGCATGGATCCCACACTAGTTTTGGCACCCGCTTGCTGAGTTATTGAGCGGGATACCTGGATAGCCGTGGGTGCTAGACCCACAGCCAGTACTAGCACCACGCTCAGGAACAGCATGGCTGTACCCAAGTGGGCAGTGACAATGTCGAAGCGCAGCAGCTCAGTGACGGTCAGGCCGCCTAGCAGCCCTTGGACTAGTACCAGAAACAACGATAGAACTGACAAGCCGCTCACCCAACGGGGCAGATTGCGGTAGTTCCAGAGGGCTGTAGCTGCTAAGGTCACGGTGAGCAGACCAACACCGCTGGCAACCAAACGATGAAACCACTCCAGAAATACCTGGAGATTCATTTGCGCCTTGGGGACAATTGTGCCGTAGCACAGGGGCCAATCGGGGCAAGACAAGCCTGCATTCATCACCCGAGTTGCCCCGCCAAGGCCGATCAGAAATAAGGTGACCCCTGCGATCAGAAACGCGAGAACCTTCAAAAACTTTGCAGAAGTCTGGTCACGCCAGGGCGAGTGCTGGGTCTTTAGACTCGTCTTCTCAGCAGAAGCGCCGAGCGCTTCTTGCAAAACATTTACATCAGTCATGTCGTACGTTCAAAACGTTGGTTCAGGTTCAGGCCCCTTCAAACGCCTTTTGAGGAGATCAGGCTTTGAACTTACGTCTTTACCGTAATGAAGGTTTCGGCTCACGAGCAGAGCCTTAGGGATTTCTTTAGTTTGCTGTTCGAAACATTAAGTTGTTGCCTGTTTCATTTCTAAACAAAATACAATAGTGCTTACTTTTGCAGACGGGATCGCCTCAGTTAGGATCTTCCGGAAGGTAGAGACTTGCCTAGTTTTTCCTAAGAGTGCTAGCCCAACTTTCCAGGGGCAATGACCTCAGAAACGGGGATGTATGCTATCGAGGAAACAGGTGTGATGCCAGCCACGAAGCGATGAATTGAGCCTCAAAACCCAAGCGGCTTACAGGTCTTGATCCTGAAGAAATGGCTAAGGCTGGTCTCTCAGCGGAGGAGGAATTCATAGCGTAGTAGCAGTCTATCCAACAGCAGAGTTTCCTCGAATGTTACGGTCGCAAGTATTGAGAGAGTTATTAGGAAAGTTGTGAGTATTTTTGCAGTTCTACTTCGAACCGTGCTGGTCACCGCTGTAGGCGTACTAGTTGTCCTGGTAAGTATCTGGTACGGCCAGCATCACAATCTCCTGCCGGTGGCTGCCTCCAAAGAGGCCTCTCTGGTAGATGGGCTGTTTGAGTTCATGTTGATGATCTCCACCGGCCTGTTCATCTTTGTACAGGGCATAATTATTTATTCTGCTATCGCCTTCAGACGGCGCAAAGGAGACGATACCGATGGTCCACCCGTCCATGGCAACGTGCCATTGGAGATCATCTGGACCGGTATTCCAACCGTCATCGTTTTGTTCCTGGCAATCTACAGCTTTGATGTTTACAAGGCAGAGGGTGGCATCGAGATGATGTCTCATCCAAATATGTCTCACGCCCATCATGAGCAGCCCTTCGCCTTAGGGGCCAGCCCAGCTTATGCAGCGACCCTCCCAGAACCCCAGGAAACTGTGCCTGCTTCTGAAACTCGTAACCAGCAGATGAAGGATGAGGCCATGTCTGATCCTGCGACTGCTGCGGTGCGCAATGGAGCGATTCCGCAACTGCGAGAAGCACCTGGGGCCGGTGTGACTTCTCCCGAAATAGGCGCGTCTCCAGAAAACCAGGGCAAACCTCCTGATGTAGTTATCAATGTGACGGCGCTACGCTACGGCTGGCTCTTCACCTATCCAGGTTTGGAGAATGTAGAAGGCGAACTGCATGTGCCAGCAGGTCGTGAAGTCAGTTTGAACATCAGCGCTAATGATGTTATCCATGCCTTCTGGGTGCCTGAGTTCCGGCTCAAGCAGGACGCTGTTCCGGGCCGCGAGACTAACATCCGCTTTACCCCTGTGCGTCCAGGCGAGTACACAGTGCGTTGCGCTGAACTCTGTGGCCCCTACCACGGTGCCATGAACACCAAACTGATCGTGATGAGCCAGGAAGATTACGACGCCTGGCTGCAAGAACAAGAAGTTGCTAGCAGTGAGACGTCCGATCAATCTGATCAACTCATGGCTACTACCCCCAGCCCTACAGAGCCTGCCTTTTTGACAGCTCACCTCCAGGAGATGGGCATTGAATCTGAGTCTTTAGCGGCAATTCGTGCTGCTATGCCTCATGCTCACCACTCTGCAACTTTGTATCCCTAGGGAGTATTTGTCTCCTCTAGCCTCTGCTGCCCATTCGCGACTTACCAAAGTGGTGCTCGCATCCGTCACAAGGACTGGTTATGACTCAAGCGCAGCTTCAAGAGAACGCTAACTTCGCTGCCCACCCTGAGGAAGGTGGCAATCGAAATTGGCGAGATTATTTCGGCTTTAGCACCGACCACAAAGTGATCGGCATTCAATATCTGGTCACCACTTACTTCTTCTACTTAGTGGGAGGTTCCCTAGCGACAGCTGTTCGCACGGAGCTTGCAACACCAGAGTCAGATTTCGTTTCGCCGGAGCTGTACAACAGCCTGTTCACGATCCACGCCACAGTAATGATTTTCTTGTGGATCGTGCCGACCTTAACCGGTGGCTTTGGCAACTATCTGGTGCCTCTGATGATTGGGGCTCGCGATATGGCGTTCCCCAAGCTCAACGCCGTTGCCTTCTGGATGATCCCACCTGCAGGGGTGCTGTTGATCAGCAGCTTTTTCGTTAAAGGCGGTGCGGCTAGCGCTGGTTGGACTTCCTACCCGCCCCTGAGCACGCTCACGGAAACTCAAATTGGCGAGGCAATGTGGATCATGAGTGTGCTGGTGTTGGGCACCTCCTCGATCCTGGCGGCGCTGAACTTCGTCGTCACGATTCTGAAGATGCGCACCCCCGGCATGGGATTGTTCCAGATGCCCCTCTTTTGTTGGGCAATGCTGGCAACTTCAGCTTTGGCACTGATCGCCACGCCAGTCCTCGCGGGAGCACTCATTCTGCTTGCCTTTGACCTGCTAGCGGGGACTACCTTCTTCAACCCCACCGGTGGCGGGGACCCAGTGGTTTACCAGCACTTGTTCTGGTTCTACTCTCACCCAGCGGTCTACATCATGATCCTGCCTGCATTTGGCATGATCTCAGAGATTCTGCCAGTGCATGCGCGCAAACCGATCTTTGGTTACGCAGCCATTGCTCTATCTAGCTGTGCCATTAGCTTTTTAGGCTTGATTGTTTGGGCGCATCACATGTTCACCAGCGGTACCCCAGACTGGCTGCGCATGTTCTTCATGGTCACCACGATGGTGATTGCAGTGCCTACAGGGATCAAAGTCTTTAGCTGGCTGGCAACAATTTGGGGGGGCAAATTGCGCCTCAATAGCGCCATGCTGTTTGCAATGGGCTTTGTGTCCATGTTTGTGATTGGCGGTTTGAGCGGCGTGATGGTCGCAGCTGTACCGTTCGATATTCACGTGCATGACACCTACTTCGTGGTAGCGCACCTGCACTATGTGCTGTTCGGTGGCAGCGTCTTCGGCATCTACGCGGGCATCTACCACTGGTTCCCAAAGATGACTGGGCGCATGCTGGATGAAGCCTGGGGGCGGATCCACTTCGTGCTGAACTTCGTCGGCTTCAATATGGCCTTTCTACCTATGCACAAGCTAGGCCTGGAAGGAATGCCGCGGCGGATTGCTATCTACGACCCTAAGTTCGCCACCCTCAACCTGATTTGCAGTATTGGGGCCTATATTCTGGCGATCTCGACTATTCCCTTCCTGGTCAATGCTGCTTGGAGTTGGTTTTACGGCCCCAAAGCCAGTAGTAACCCCTGGAATGGTCTCACGTTGGAGTGGATGACTACTTCGCCACCCCCGGTTGAAAACTTTGACGCTGATCCTGTGTTGGCAACTGGTCCCTATGACTACGGCATGGGTGACCGCAGCACCGAGGTGGATGTTCCCTTCTCGGATGCGGAATCTCCTTCCCTATCAGCTGGTCCAGCCTCGGCTCTACGGGCTGAGCCAGATCCAGCGGTTGCAGTTCACCCTGATGACCGCCAAGGTGAGAGCCACAACCGCGACTAGCGTCAATTTGTGTCTAGGAAGTTAGCCCTTAAGAACTCATGCAAGCTTCAACCACTGACCTAAAGGCTGAACTCAATCACTCCGCTGTTGCTGAGAAGGCAGCTGCTCATCATGCAGAACACCCAGACCATCGCATGTTGGGAGTCATCGTCTTTCTGATTTCAGAAAGCATGATCTTTCTGGGTCTGTTCGCTGCCTATCTCACTTTTCGCTTGGTAGCACCCAGTTGGCCACCGGAAGGAACTCCCAGGCTGGAAACGTTGTTGCCAGGAGTCAACACCCTGATTCTGATCTCTAGCAGCTTTGTGATCCACAAAGCAGATACAGCGGTCAAGAAGAACGACGTTGCTGGCCTACGACTTTGGCTCGTAGCCACGATTGCGATGGGCGCTGTCTTTCTGGCGGGCCAGATTTATGAATACAAACACTTGGAGTTTGGTCTTAAGTCGGGCCTCTTTGGAAGTACCTTCTACGTGTTAACCGGGTTTCACGGTTTGCATGTTTTGGTTGGGCTGCTACTCATGGCGGCTGTTCTTTGGCGCTCCCGGAATATTAAGCACTACTCCCAGGAACACCACTTTGGAATAGAAGCAACAGAAGTTTACTGGCACTTCGTAGACGTTGTGTGGATTATTCTATTCCTGCTGTTGTATATCCTTTAGAGTTGCGATAAGGCAGAAGAAAAACAAGCTCCAAGTCAAAGACTTGGAGCTTGTTTTCGATCGGGACAAGCCCAAGACTTTCGTTCGTTGCGCTTTGTCACATTCATGAGAAAAATTCTCTACATTCCTCTACAATTCCAGAAGTAGATAGGCTAAAGTTCACCCTTGCCTAGTCTTGATTAGTTTTTTTAGCAATTATGAGGTGATAGCGATGGAAGAGCTGGGAAAATACCGCTTTGCCTGCACTCTATCCTTTGGCGATATTTATGGTCAGATTATTGTCTGGCTAATCGTAGTTTTCGTAGCTCTAGCAACATCCTTAGCATTAGGAATGAGCAACCCGCTCTACGGTGCCTTGGCTGTTGGCTTAGTGATTGTTCTGTCTTTACCTTTCCTGCTATTTGCCTTTGTCACTACCCTGTTTAACCACATCGAAATTTACCCAAAAACTTCGGATACCCAAAGCATCAGTGACAAGGTGCCGAGCGTTGCTAGCCGCTCCTAAATTCTCTGATTTCCGAGTGCCTGAGTGTTAGGCGAAGCTACGGCAAATACCACAGGAGGGACAGCCTAGCAATAAGGCTGTCCATGTGTTGAGATTTTCGACTCAGCTTGCGAGAGTCTACTTCTCGTCCTGGAACTTAATAGAGTCCCGTAGTCGTCTAGGAGTTTGAGCTTTAAAAATCTGTGGGGCCACCCGGCTTTATCTCCGTGCCCTGTTGTTACAAAGCCAGTCCGGTCAACACTGAGATTGTTTAGAAGGGTTAGGTAGCCTGACGCGAATGCTCTCAGTGGTCTGGCAACTTCAATTAAGGGGACATTAAGGGAGTCAGGAGTTTGATGTCGGAGTCTCATAAACCTACGCCTGAGCCACTCACTGGTTTTCGGCAGGTGCTTCAGAATCAAGGGTTTCTGATGCTTTGGGGGAGTCAGATCAGCGCACAGATAGCGGACAAAGTCTTTTTTACGCTGCTGATTGCTACCCTCAGCAGCTATCCAACGCTCCACAGTTCAAACTCCATGCGCTCGGCTGTGATGGTTGCTTATACCCTGCCGGCAATCCTGTTCGGCTCAGCTGCGGGTATCTATGTCGATCGCTGGCCTAAGCAACGGGTTCTTTTGGCCTGCAACATGCTGCGAGCTCTACTGGTTCTGGCTTTGACAGTATTTCCAGCACATTTTCTGTTGTTGCTGCTATTGACCTTTTTGGTCTCAACGCTCACGCAGTTTTTTGCACCGGCTGAGCAGTCAGCAATTCCCCTACTCATCCGCCCGGATGGTCTATTGGCTGCTAACGCCCTGTTTACTAATTCGCTTGTGGGCTCGTTGCTGGTCGGCTATGCCATTGGGGAGCCGCTCCTAAGCTGGGCCAAGTCTTGGTCGCCGACCTTTGGGCGTGAAGTCTTAGTAGCTGGGATGTACCTGCTCGCTGGGCTGTTGGTCCTGCGTCCAATTCCAGAAGTGATTGCCCTCAAGGCAGGGCAGAAGACTCATTTCTGGGCTGACCTGTGGGAGGGCATCGATTACCTGCGGCTGAATCGTCAAGTCAGCAGTGCGCTCATGCAACTGACCGTGTTGTTCTCGACGCTGGCGGCACTCTTCGTACTCAATATTGGTTTAGCGCAAGAAATGGGCTTGAAGTCGGAGCAGTTCGGCTTCTTGATTGCACCAGTAGGTCTGGGGCTGGCCGTTGGTAGCGTTTGGCTGGGTCAAGTCGGCCATCGCTTTAGTCATTTGCCGCTGCCCTTGTTTGGCTTCCTAGGTATCGCGGTCAGCCTAGCGGTGTTTACTATTGCCCCGAACTTGTGGGCTGGCTTGAGCCTGAGTGTCTTGCTGGGATTTAGCGCCTCGCTAGTGGCGGTGCCAATGCAAACTCTGATCCAGGAACAAACCCCCGAGCACATGCGCGGCAAGGTGTTTGGCATTGAAAACAACGCCACCAACATTGCCCTCTCCTTGCCCCTAGTTCTAGCAGGGATTTTGGCGGATGCCTTAGGCTTGCGAGTGGTTCTGTTAGGCCTAAGCGTACTCGTGGCCTTATCGGGAACCTGGGCCTGGAGCATCACCAGTAAGGGTTTCCTGGGCTTCTGGACCTGGTGGAGATAGAAGCAAGTGTTCCCTCAAAACTGCTTCTCAGCAGTCCCTAAGAGGCTGTGGAAACAGCTATCTATCACCTGTCACCAGCTTTTCTGTCAGTAGCTTAGAGAAAGCCATGCTCACTGAGGAAAGCTGCCGTCACAGGTTGCCTCGTAACCGTACGACCCCCATTTTGGGTGCTCTGCCCCAAGCCTAAGAACTTCTCGACGTATTTCCCTAACAAATCGGCTTCCAAATTGACGGCTGCCCCAGGGGCTAACTGACTGAGGTTAGTCTCTGCAAAGCTATGAGGGATGACCGCTACGCTGAACAAGCTGCCCTCAGAGTTGCAGTCTGCAACCGTCAAGCTCACGCCGTTCACAGCAACGCTGCCTTTAGGCACGATATAGCGAGCCACACTGGGTGGTGCTTCAAAACTCAGTAGCCAGGAGTCTGCAGTTGACTGGCGCTCTCGCAGATGGCCCACGCCATCAACGTGTCCACTGACAAAATGTCCCCCCAATTTGCTACCCACCCGCAAAGCCGCCTCAAGATTGACCATGGCCCGACTAGGGTGTTCGAGCGTGGTATCGCGCAGCGTAGTCCGGCCTAATGTCTCTGGAGAAACTCCAGCCACAAAGCCATCGCTCAAGATTTCCACCACCGTTAAGCAAATGCCATCTACAGCCACGCTGTCACCCAGTTCTAAGGACTGAGTTAGAGCTGTCGCTGAGCAACGAACGGCAACTCGGGTGGGGCTGAGGGCCTGAACGGCGCCCAGCGCTTGAATAATGCCGGTGAACATGACAAAGCTCCTCAAAGCGAGGCACCAACTGCTTCTTAGGATACAGGGAGCCGTCTAAGTCTCTACAATAGTTAAGGGGATCTGCCATGCTGTTCGGAACTGTGCAAAGAGTTGTCAACAGGCTATTGTGCGCTTGTCAAACCTTTGAAGCCGCCGATACGATCAGGTCTGAATCTGTGACTACATTGTGATCACCTTCTTCCTCCCCTCTTGGCCTAGAGATTTTTAGGGACAACGCCGATGATTGAGATGAGAGTGGCTGGGATTGGCATCGACGCAAATAGCCGCAGCCCTGTCGTTCTCCTGCGCGATGCTACTGAGCGCCGAGCTTTACCTATTTGGATTGGTCAGCCGGAGGCGAAGGCGATTATTAGCGCACTAGAGAACCAAACGCCGCCTCGCCCTATGACCCACGATTTAATCATCAACCTCCTGGAGGGAGGTAGCATGGTGCTGCAACGGATCGTGATTCACTCCCTGCAGGACAATACCTTCTACGCAGCCCTGACTGTTAAGCAGGGAGAAGTGACTAAAGATATCGATGCACGACCCAGTGATGCTATTGCCATTGCCCTGCGCGCCGACTGTCCAATTTGGGTGATGGAAGAGGTCGTCTCCCAAGCTTCGATTCCGGTTGATCAAGAGGCAGATGAAGCTGAGCGGCGTGCCTTTCGTGAATTTATTTCAAACTTGCGGCCTGAGGATTTTGTCCAACGGGGCGATTTGCAGGGGGGTGGCAACTAAGGAGTTGGTCGGCCTCGAATCCCTTTCCGATTGGCCCAATCGTGAAGTATCGTCGTTTTGGCAAAACTAATCTGAACCTGTCGGTATTTTCTCTTGGCACCATGCGTTGCTTGGCGAGCGAGGAGAATGCCATCCAGACTGTTCAGCGTGCGCTTGAGTTAGGCATCAACCACGTTGAAACAGCACGAGGTTACGGCGAGAGCGAGCGTTATTTGGGGCGTGCGCTAGCTCACCTGAGCCTGCGCCCTTTTATCACTACTAAACTCGTTCCGCCTACAGACCCGGTTGAGCTGCGCCGTCAGCTAGAAGAGTCCCTCAACCGCCTGGGTTTGCAGTCTGTAGATGCTTTGGCTCTCCACGGTATCAATACCCCTGAGCACCTGCGTCTGGCACTGGCCTGCCAAGAAACGCTCCACCAGTTACAACAGGAGGGCTTGTTTCGGCACCTGGGATTCTCCACGCATGGCTCACTGGAGCTCATTCAAACCACGCTGCGCACAGGTCTATTTGAATTTGTCAATTTGCACTACTACTGGTCCAACCCTCGCAATGTAGTGGCAGTGCAGCTGGCAGCAGACCTAGATATCGGCGTCTTTATCATTTCACCGGCTGACAAAGGCGGTCTGCTGCATACTCCCTCCACCAAGCTGAGAGACTTATGTCAGCCCTTCTCGCCCTTGGCCCTGAACTACCGCTTTCTGCTAAGCGACTCCCGAATCCACACTCTCAGCTTGGGCGCGGCCACACCGCAGGAACTAGATACACCTTTGGCCTTTGCCGATCAAGATGAGACTTTGAGTGCTGAAGAACAGGTTGCTCTGGCGAGGTTGGAGGCAGCCCTTCAGACTTTAGGACCAGAGCGTTGTGCTCAGTGCTATGCCTGTATTCCCTGCCCTGAGGAGATTCAAATTCCTGAGGTGCTACGGCTCCGGAACTTAGCAGTGGCCTTAGACATGGAAGCCTACGGCCAATATCGCTATCGCATGTTTGAAAATGCTGGCCACTGGTTTCCGGGCCGCAAGGGTAATCGTTGTAACGATTGTGGGGATTGTCTACCGCGTTGCCCTCAGGAGCTGGATATTCCAGCCTTGCTCCGAGACGCCCATGAGCAGCTACATCAGGGGGAGGGGCGTCGCCTATGGGGCTGAGCATTGCCTTTGGGTAAGGCTACGATAAACATAGAGTAGAGACATCCGAGGAAGTTCAGTTAGTCCTCAACCCAAAGTTTAGTCGGCGAAATTGATTTACATCTCCTGTATACAATCGACTCAATCCGGGTCGGCTCAATTCAGGATTTCAAGGTGATCAAATCAGGTGCAGACTAAATTGACCAGGTAAGCAAGACCTGACTGAGCATTTCCTAGAGGAGCCGCAACCTCGAACACTAAACCTCGTACCTCAGAAGAGAGCGGGCTATGACGACGCGCAACCCCAATTCACCTAGGGTCTTCAAAAACGCCATGGAGGAGTTAGTGCTGGAGGAGGTAGACCGCCAGATGCAGCGTCTACCTGTGGCTATGCGAGAGTATGTCAGCCCAGCTGAGGTCGCAGCCTATGCACTGAATCGTTTGCCTCCGCTCTATGCCACCAGTCAAAAGGGCTGGCGAGCCCAACGCTTAAGGGCCAAGAATGAAGCCAGTAGCCAGGTGGTTACGGCGGTACGGCAGGCGATGGTCGCTGTGCAACGCGATCCCCTGCGCGTTTCGGCTCCACTGCCCATCAACCTGGAAGGGATGCAGCAGGAGATGGCCTTAAACGAATTGCGTGAGATTTTGCAGCAGGATGACATCAGCTGGAATAACCTGGCTGAGATCATTGAGCAAACACTAGTTAAGACGGCCCGAGGCCAGATTAGCTGGCACAAGCGAGGCAGCTCATTGCCCAACCAATCTTATGACTGGCACGATGACCGCCGCCTGCTGTAGGGGACTGGCTGGTATAGGGCTAGTACTCAGCCTACTCCTGCCGGGTTCAGCAGCTCTGGCTCAGTCAGTGCCTGTAGAGTCACCGCCCATCTCTGAGAGTGGGCTCACTATCCCTAGCCTCTGGTTGGCCCAGCAGCAGTTTGGCGGCAAGCTCGTGAACGGCTGGCGACCCCGTCCCCGTCAGGGTAGGGTGGACCTGGTGGTGCGCCGCGAGGTATGGCGCTTGATGGATTATCTAGAGCGCTATAACTTCATCAACCGCTTTGGTACAGCGGCTAATGATTTTCGCTATGAGCTGCGCGTGCTAGACACTCAAAACAATGTTTTGGGAGCTTATGCCTGTCAAGCCAATGGTCCTGTGGCAGCCTCTGGACAACCGAGCCGTGACTGTCAGGTTCTCTTGGAGTCTGGGGGAGTCAGCAGCATCCGAGGCGGCTCGCGCCTGTCATTTTGAGCCGCTGTCTATCGGGTTGGGTTTCTGTCCCGTTCTGAGCTCCTGCCAGAGCTGACGGTACTGCTCTGTGGTACTTGGACTCAAAGGCAGGAGTGGTTCGCAGCGTTGCAGAACTATGGCTGGGGGTTGCAGAACTGCTTGGGCTATCTCACCTACCGTAGAATCTGCCAGGGTATTGGCTTCTATCGGTACGGGTGATGTGCCGTTAGTAAATACGGTAATGCGGGCAGCGGCATCAGGTTGCAAGCAGAAGTTGAGCCAGCTCTCGACTTGTGTGGTCTCTGTTGCTGATGTCGAATTGGGTGTCGTCTGGGAAGAATTGCTTGAGCTGGTGGGCTGGACCCAAAAGTCAATCCACAGCGCTGTTCCTGAGCGGGGAACGACAACTTGTAGCTCAGGCTCCTGACGGGCGGCACGTAACAAGTCAGCTGACCAGCCAACAGCGGCCCAACTATCAGCCTGGAGCAAGGGCTGAAGATAGGCATCAGAGCTGTAAGTCAGAACTTGCTGCTGGAGCGCCTGAAGTTGCTCTTGGAGACCGCTTACCGTATTGAGATCGGCGGTGTTGTAGCTGGCCCCCAAGTGTTTGAGCACCAGGCCAATGACTTCGCGCGGCGAGTCTGGCAAGGTGAGGCGACGCTTCAAGGCTGGTTGCCAGAGGTCAGCCCAATCAGTAATCGCAGTTTTGAGCTTGTCCCGTCGATAGCCAATGGCCGTTGTGCCCCAGCGAAAAGGCACTCCCCAAGTCTGGCCTTGGATCTGACCCGAGCGCTGCCAGTCTATAGGGGCTTTGGCCGCTAGGTTGGACCAGTTTGAGAGGCGAGTTGTATCGATAGGCCGCAGCAGTTGCTTAGCCACTGCATCAGCTAACCAGGCATCTCCTAAAGACGCTAGTCCTGGTACTTGGGGTGTTTGCCGCCACGGAGATTTCTTAGCCGATTGATCCTGGAAACTTTGCAAGCTTGCATACAGAGCTGCAGGTGTTTTTAGCTCTCGGATTTCCAGCTTTTGATTGTTAGTTTTACGAAATAAATCAAGAAGCTGAACAGGAATTGCATCTTGCAAAGCCAGAATTTGCAGAGGTTGCTCGCCCAAGAAGCCGCACCCCTCAAGCCCTGAACTTAGCGTCAGTGCCCCTGCACCTAACAGTAACGTGCGTCTTCTCATCGGTTAGAAGAGGCCATATTCAGAAACTGCGTAAATTGCGGCTCAAAAAGCAGTTTTACTGTCCCTACCGGCCCATTACGATGTTTGGCAATAATCACTTCACCGATGCCGCGATCTGGAGTGTCGGGATTATAGTATTCATCTCGATAAAGCATAATTACAACATCCGCATCCTGCTCAATAGAGTTGTGAACAACGATGTTGTTAGCGACAAAGTTGTGATGACCTGGAACTGTGAGATCAAAAACCTCTTCCTCACCAGACTCTGTGATCGATGCTATCTCATCCCAATAAACATCACTCTCGGCTAAGTAAGTTAACTCAAGAGATTGAACGGCTTGAGCGAGTCTAGCAGCACGTCCACGACTCAAATTTTGCTGGTAAATTGTTGTACCTGCATGTGCTGTACCAATTCGCTCGTACATCTGTCGAAGTGTGATTCCATGCTGCTGCATCGCTGGCACGGCATACATTCTCCAAACGGAATAGGGGATTACATCTCGATTGGTGTTCTCAATATGTGAGGCAAGGTAATCTGATACTTCGCTCAGGCTTTGTTGTTTGTAGCCACCAACCGCTCCTACAAAACTCACAAATCTGCTTAGATCAGAGTTCCCTGTGATAACTAGATGATATTGATCGCGCCCCTTGCCGCCTTGGGAGATAACTTTCAATCTGGCGTTGATTTGTAGTCGCAAAAGCAAGGCTTGTACGTCTCGGGCTAGCCGTTCGCTACTGGTGGCATAGTAAGCCATTGGACGAACTGCTTTGCCTTGGATCAGCTTGATTGAACCATCTGTACTCCATAAGTGCCGTAGGAACAGAGCTACTGCATCTTCAGATTGCTCAAAAACCTGGTTAGGAATGTATTTCTCATGGGATCGGAGACCGAAGATTCCCATCCCAGCTAACCAACTTGCGATCGGGTTTCTCAAACCGTGAGTCAAACGGTAAGCCGCAGGCAGGTAAACCTGATACCATTCTCTTTCTCGTTTGATTCGAGGCTTAATCTGCTCTCCAAACGATGTCACCGCCAAGGAAGCAACGGTCTGAGCCAAGTCTTCTTCTCTGGTCGTGTACTGGATGGCATGCCGTGGCAACGTACAGCCATCACCAATCAGGTGCCCTAGCAGGGCTAATTGGCTAGCTGGCATCGATGCTTCAGATTGGCTACTCAAAGAACGGGGTATGGCAATGCGCTCCCCTACGGTCAGCTCGTCTAATCGTTTCCAACCATGAATAGTACGGAATTTGTGATTTCCTGTTGCTCGAATGGCGCGGCCTAATTGGGTCTGAAGTCGCAGGGTCGGTTTTACACCGGTTGAAAAAGCATTGCTGACTAGTGCTCGCTCTAGCTTCAAAGTCGATTCGTTCAGTGCCCAAACAGCAAAGTCAGACTTACCAACCAATTCACGAATCGGTACTTGAACTCCAGTGTCTGCTAATGTAACTAGACTGTCACCGGTCAAGCATCCACTCTCGCGTAAATCTGACAGCATCGGCCTTTTATTGGTACGACCTTCTACGCCCCGTGAAAGTTGCGAGAGTGCAATCACAGGTACGGAAAGTTCACGGGCGAGAGCTTTTAAGGAACGGGTAATGCGCGAAAGTTCCTGTACTCGGTTTTCATTACCTGCACCCTCCATCAATTGCAGGTAGTCGAGTATGACCATGCCCAATGCCCCTCCCTGCTCTGCCTGGAGACGGCGGCACTTGGACCGAACTTCGGTGACGGAAGGGTTGGGAGTATCGTCAATAAACAGTGGAAATTGCGACAGGGCACTGATTGCATGGCCCAAAGGTTCCCACTCATGGGCAGTAATGCGTCCACCACGCAAGCGGCTACTCTCGATGCGTGACTCCGTGGATAAAAGGCGCTGCATCAACTGTTCTTTGGACATTTCCAAACTGAAAACTGCCACAGGTAACTTATGCGCAGCCGCCACATTACGGGCAATATTTAAAACGAACGCAGTGTTATGAACACAGATGTCATTGGCAACAAAATTATGAGTTTCTGGGATCGTCAAGTCATAAACCTGCTTGCATCCTACTGATTCAATAGAGACGATCTCGTCCCAATAAACATCGCTTGTCGCCAGCTGTTGAAGCGGCAGATCATCAAGAGCAAAAGCTAACTGGAGTAGCGTTTCCCGGGATAGAGCATGTTTGCCAGCATGAATATTTAGATCCTCTCGAATGCCCGCTCTCTTCGCTAGCGCCTGCCAAGACTCAGTACCTTTCGCCTGAGCAATCTGTTGCCATTCAACTGGAATTAGATCGCACTCGCTCTGATAGGGCTTCTCGGTGAGTGCTGCTTGCACTTGTGCCAGAGCCTCTTCTTTGCCCAAGATTCCTATCTCGGCAATGAAGGTCTTAATGGACTGGAGATCAGTAATGTCAAGTTGCCAATGTGCCAGAGCCTCTTCTTTGCCCAAGATTCCTATCTCGGCAATGAAGGTCTTAATGGACTGGAGATCAGTAATGTCAAGTTGCCAAGCAGACTGACTGTTGCTTTTATTCTGAGGTGATGTTTTTTTGAGGGCAGCAACGATTCCAAACCGCAGTAGCAGATGCTGAACTTGACGCGCTAGCCGTTCGCTAACCGTCGCATAGCCCAGTTGCGATTGCCCACTTGCAAGAACTGTGGCCCAGCCGTCTGTCGAGAACAGGCGATTGAGGAATAAAGCAACCTGAATGCGATTGAGTTTGAAAACAAGTGGGGGAACAGCTTCAGCTACTGGTCCAAGTGCTTCAAGCTCACTATTAGCTATGACCTCTGAGCCAAAGATCTCTAGTTTGCGAGGGACAGCAATCACATGACCAGGTTCTAATTCTGCTAGTTGCTTCCAGCCTTTAGCCGTTAGAAATGGATGGGTAATTGTGCTCTCAATAACTCGGCCTAGGCCAGTTGTTACTTTGAAGACAGGTTTGTGGCCGTCGTCCACAAAGGCGGAGGGAGAAGTGAGATGGAATCTCCAGTCTTGTCCGAGGGTCAAAAGTTGCGCTTGGCGACGCTGATAAATCGCTTCGATGGTGGCAATACTGCCATCTGCTAATACAATTTCTGAGCCGTGGGCTAGGCACTTGCCCATGGACGGCCTTGCAGCCAGGATGATCAGATCTGAGCGTTGAAAGCCTTGGGTCATTGCGTCTAGGTCATAGAAGCTAGTCGCGAGACCCGGCAAAATAGTATTGGTTGCCCGCCCCTCAATTTCGGCAAAGGTTGCTGTGAGGATCTCTGCGGCAGAGGCTAAGCCACCTTGCGGTCGGTCCTGAGTGACGTTGAACAGGTCCTGCTCGCAGGCCGACATGACAGTGTTGAGTTCGGTGCTGGTGTCGTAGCCCCGACGCACCACATCCATCCCCACCCGAATCAGGCTGCGCCGTTGATAGCGCTCCGCCACCATGCGGGCGTATTGATCGATGTTGACGGCACTAATGGTGCGCTCTAGCAGAGCTGCTAGCTTCTTTTGCCCACCCACCCGCTCCAGCAGGTCTCGATCTACGAGCCAGGCGGCCACACTCATCAGATCTGTGGGGATGCCCTGGGCATGCAGGGCCATGGCAGCCCGGTAGATTTCCTGGTGGGCCGTGAGGTAGAACGACTCTGGCTTGAGCAGATCGGTAATCCGCGTGACCGCCTCTGGGTCAAGCAAAATGCCCCCCAAGATCGCCTCCTCTGCCTCAATGTTTTGGGGAGGCAGACGGTCGTTGAGGGGCTCGATATTGAGTTCCTGCATGGGGCAAGGCTATCTGGACGTGCTGAACGTGCTAGAAGCTTAACTCCCTGGTGTGACCTGTACCCGGATTGTGGCGGTCACTTCTGCGTGAAACTTGACATGGACCTCGTAGACGCCGGTTTTGCTGATTTCCGGTACCGTCACTTCGCGAGGATCGATCTCTAGACCTGAAGCCTCCTGGATTACCGTAGCGACGTCGCGGTCGGTTACGGTACCGAAGATGGCATCGCCTTCACCAACCTTCTTGCGAATCACAAAGCGGTTGATGGTCTCTAGCGCGGTCTTGCGGCTTTCGGCCTCTTCACGCTCCGCTTGCAAGCGTACTTGTTCGCGTGCCTTGGTCCGCTCAACTTGCTTGAGAATACCAGTGGTCGCCCGGACGCCTAATCCTTGAGGGATCAAATAGTTGCGGGCGTAGCCGGGGGCAACCTTGACCAAATCTCCAGCGCGACCTAGTTTGCTGACGTCGCGACTCAGCATAATCTGCGTGTCTTTCTTTGCCACAGTCCGTACTCCTTAACCTGCCCGTTCGTTAATTCAAGATACTCGAAAGCACTCCAGTATACCTGGAAACCAGGTTTCACGGCTCTAGGTTTGCGTGGCTACCAGGTCATTTAGGTAAGCACGTTACAGAAACCCGGCGATTGAAATCGCGGCTACACGGGCGAAACCCGCCTTCGCGGGTTGAAGAAGATGAGAGCTAATTTCACGCAACTGTATTTGCATTTAGTTTGGGCGACTTGGGATCGCCTTCCCCTAATCACACCGGATATTCAGAAGCGAATCTATGGGGCAATTATCCAATCCTGCGAACAGCTCGCTTGTACTGTTGTTGTAGTGGGTGGCATTGAAGATCATGTGCATTTTTTAGTTGGAATTCCACCGACGCTAACTGTGTCTGACCTCATTAAGAACGTGAAAGGTAGTTCCTCCCATCGCATTACTCACGAAGCTAAACCCGATACTTTTTTCAAATGGCAGGGTGGTTACGGAGCATTCACTGTTAGCCATGAAAACTTAGAACAAGTAGCTAAATACGTCAGAAACCAAGCTACTCACCATCACCAAAAACCAACCATCCCAACCTGGGCATTATCTCCCCAATGATTTCCAGTCCGCCTTCGCGGACTTTGCCTGTCTAGCCGCAATTTCAATCGCCGAGTTTCTCTGAAGGTTTTCTACAAGCTCACGCTGCATCCCTGCAAGCTCACACTAGTTCTCCCCATAGTTACGGTAAACAGCTACAAGGTCTAGCCTTTTCCTTGCTCGTTTACGCCCAATGGCTACAAGGCCAAATCAAATCCCTACATGTCTGTGCTGGATAACTACAAGCTCTAGCTGAACCTCCACACGTTTGTGCTGAACAACTACAGGCTCTAGCTGGATCTGCGCAACCTTTGGGGAAGTGCAGCACTTGTGAGCCTGGCAGCATAGACGCTAGTTAAATCTGAAGGAGTCTATAGAGTATCCGGGTCAACCCCTAGCTCTCGCAACTTAGCATCTAGAGACTCTGCTCGTTGTTGTGCCAGTTCCTTCTGCTGTCGTTCAACTTCTGCTTGTTGCTGAGCCAGTTCCTTCCGCTGTGGCTCGCTTTCTCCCTCTGTCGGGACCAGTTGTCCTTCAGGCGTAAAGAATCGCGGTTGTCGTTCGTGGAGACCCAGGTAAAGTTCTAGTTGTTGACTCCACAGCCATCCCTTAGCGGTAGGTTCTAGCGGCTGATATTGCCCTTCAACCAAGTGAAATCCGGCGAACTCTAAAGTCTCAGGATCAAACCAGAAGTAGTCGGGAGTGCGGAAGATCCGCTCGTAAATTTCCTTCTTGAGTCCCCGGTCGGTATTGGCCGTGCTCTGCGAGAGCAACTCCACAATCACATTGGGGTACAAACCATCCTCATGCCAGACAGTCCAACTCCTTCGGGGTTTGCGCTCAGTCCCCAGGACCACAAAGAAGTCTGACCCTCGAAAGTCCTCACACTTACGCTGGCGAGGACTGTAATAAATGGTGAGATTTCCAGCTGCATAGAAGTCGCTGCGTTCGCGCCACCACCAGTTGAGACAGGCCAACAGCAATACCATTTGCTGCAAGTGCAGATCGCTTTCTAAGGGCGGCTCGTCACTCCATAAATCACTGGGAGGAAAGGCAATTTCCTCGGACTCAGGCGAGGGTAACTTTGGAGGAAGCTCTGGATCTTGGGTGAGGAACATTGCAGATCCGCCTCGATAAGCGCTAGCTGATGCAATCAGTTTATCGGGACCAGTTTGCAGCAAGCGAGACCCTTGCAAGAACACCGCGAGAACATCGAGAACGTCTAGATCAGCTCTGGCCAGCAAGCAATCTAGTGAACAATCCATCTATGCCTATGCGAGAATGCCTCTGCTTGGCATAAAACACTCTGGGTAAATGGTTACAAGTTCTCCTGTCAACAAAACAGAATTGCCCCCAATGCTGCGGCTGGTCACAGGCTTGCTGGCAGTGAAACCAGTAGCGGCGCTGGCTAAATTGGGCGCTCGCAACATGATGATCAACCGCGCAGAGTCAATGGGCGTGATGTGGCGTTCGGAAGTGCAAAAGCTGCGCCAACGCGACTGGCAGTCAGATCTTGAGGCAGTGACCAACCCCGAGGTCACCTATCCGGACTACTATCTCACCTCCTTTCATGCCTACGAAGACGGGAACATGAACCTGGAGGCCGCACTAGAAGTGGAGGTTGCCGCTTACGCGGTTCACTCTCGCGTTTGGTCTGAGCCCAAGAGAGATGGGGATGCTTGTCTACGCCAGTCCTATCACAGCCTATTGCAGCAGGCCGTCCCGGCCCCCCAGAACATCCTGGACATCGGTTGCAGCGTGGGCATGAGCACAATGGCGCTCCAAGAGGTTTATCCAACAGCGCAGGTAGTCGGCCTAGATTTGTCACCCTACTATCTGGCCGTGGCCCAACACCGCTACCGCGAGCAAGGACGACAGGTTCAGCTAGTTCACGCTGCCGCTGAGCAGACAGGCCTGCCAGACCAGTCTTTTGATCTGGTATCGATGTTCCTGGTTTGCCATGAACTGCCGCAAGCTGCAACGGTGGCTATCTTTCGGGAGGCACGACGATTGCTGCGTCCAGGTGGCTCGTTGGCAATTATGGATATGAATCCCAGCTCAGAGATTTACCGCAAAATGCCACCCTATGTGCTGACCCTACTCAAAAGCACAGAGCCTTACCTGAACGAGTATTTCACCCTGGATATCGAACAAGCGCTGGTTGAGGCCGGGTTCAACTCTCCCACCGTGACCAGCAATAGCCCTCGCCATCGGACGGTGATTGCTACTGTTGCTTAGTAGGGGATAAAAGCTAGTCGTCTTGCTTGAGTAATCAAAGTTCTCAAGCAAGACAACTTAAGCAAAAGTTGAGTGCTAGCAGTTTTTATTGTGATGCGATTAACCTCTATGCAACCTTTGGCAGGTCTCATACAAAAGGTTGCATAAAAATTAATTGCTAACTCTGCTAGGCGTTGGCTCGACTGAGATAGCCATTATCGAACAAATATTGCAGCACCTGGTTTGCAGATTCCTCGACTGATTCGTCGCGGGTGTGGAGAGTCAAAGCTGGATCCAGGGGTGGCTCGTAGGGATCAGAAACGCCAGTGAATTGAGGAATTTCACCCGACAGCGCTTTCTGATATAGACCTTTGACATCCCGACGAATGCACTCTTCCAAAGGGGCATCAACGAAGATCTCAATGAAGTTGGGAATGCGTTCCTTGAGTTCTTCGCGCACTTCACGATAGGGCGAAATTGCGGCGGTCATCACAATCACACCATGCCGCGCCAGCAACTCGCCCACAAAACCAATCCGACGAATGTTAGTATCTCGATCTTCTTTGCTGAAGCCCAAGCCCTTGCTTAAATTGGTGCGCACCACATCGCCATCGAGCAGTTCAACATGGGGGCAGCCCAATTCATTCAGGATCGCGTAGAGCCGCTCCGAAACCGTAGACTTGCCTGCGCCTGACAAGCCTGTAAACCAAAGCACCGCGCCCTTATGTTGCACGATGGTCTGAGTCACTACAGCTGAAGGGGTATTCTGCACGAACTGGGCTCCTGAAATCGTCCAATTTACTCTACACCAGGCGCAGCACCACATCGGGCGTAGCGCTACATCAGGCGCAGTGCTATGTCAGGCGTACCACTGGTAGCTGCCAGTGGGCATTGTTCGCAAACCGTAGGGCACGAGCAACTTGAGGCTGGCTAGCTTTTAAGCGTCCGCTAGGGCTGTAGAGTTTGCCCTCTGCAGCCATTGGCTTGGAGAACTGCGCCATTGCCCACTCTACGGCTGCCAGTCTGCCCAGCGCTGCCAGGGAATGAGCTTCTGCTTCTGGCACGACGCCGGTGAACACTGGCTCTTCTCCAGACAAAGCCACCTGATCCAGAATCCAGAACAGGTCGCCGCCCTGATTGCGAATCACCAGGTTCTCAACGACCCCACCGGCTTCTAGTTCCTGCGGTAACTGTGGAGCCGCCAAGGGCTGAGGTTGGGCGGCCAGAATTTGCTCAGGAGTGGCTTCTAAACTCAGGCAGGTCATTGTCCAAGGCTTCAAGTTCTCAATCAGCGAGCAGTAAAACTGCACCAAATAGTTGAGCCGCAAGTCATCATCAGCCAGTGGTGAAAGCAAAATATAGCGGTCTAGGATGCGACCGGCCAAGTGCTGATCCAGCAGCGAACGCACTAGCCCTAACGGAGTCCAAAGGTCAGCGGCACTGCTCACTAACAGCCCCAAGCCCGGCTGTTGATCCAGACTGTAGAGCCGATAGTTCTCCCGGTCCAGCCAAACTTCGTAGCGACAGGCGAACTGCTCGATCAGGTTTAAGGCAGGTTCAAGAGCGGCACAAATAGAGCTGAGCATCCTTTCAGCTTCCCACAGGATGCTAACGCCTAGGCAGAAACTGTTTGTTGGTCCAGGCGGCCAAAGCCAGAAGCCCCAACAACGGTGTCAGCCAATCCCCCCAGCGCACATAGGCAGTCTGGGTAGTGCGTCGGTAAACGGTATCGACATGGGTTTCATAAGACCTCAAGCCAGAACGCCAACGCGTACGGCCATAAGGATCAACAATGCCGGAGTAGCCAGTGTTAGTAGCGCGGACCGTCCAACGATCGGTTTCGATGGCTCGCATCACATCCTGAGCGTGGTGCTGCGCAGGCATGGTAGCGCTGTAGTGGGCGTTGTTGGCCGCACTGAGAATTAGCGTGCCACCTGCACGGGCTTGCGCCTGAAAGTGCTGAGGATAGGCAGATTCGTAGCAAATTCCCATGATCATGCGCCCGAAAACCGTGTCAAATATCTGACCGGGACGACCGGCCTGTAGATGGGCATTCAGGGGTGAAAGCCGGTCGATTAGGCCTCCCAGCACCGATTCAAAGGGGATGTACTCGCCGAGCGGGACTAACTGCACCTTGTCGTAGCGGTTGACGACCTGCCCCTGGCTATCCAGTGCAAATAAGCTATTGGTGTAGTGATTGGGGGCTCCTGGTACCTGCCCAAAGCCACCCACCCATATAGGCACGCGCAAGCGCTGGACTGCCTGCTCTAGGCTAGAGGCTTCGCGGGCTCCAGGGTCAGTCCAGAGAATGGGTACCGCTGTTTCTGGTGTGAGAACTGCTTGGACGCCCTGACTGACTAGGGTTTCATAGCCAGTGGTGTAGCCCTCAAGTGCCTGCCGTAGGCCACCCGGATAGAGCTTGATTTCGTTGGGGATATTGCCCTGGATGATCCCCACTCTGAGAGTGGCATTGACAGGCTCCACCAGAGGCCGGCTCAGCAGCAAGCTGCCGTACAAACTCAAAACCGCTACTAGACCTAGGGCGCTCAGGGCATAGCGCCGTTGTTGCTGTCGCCAAGCTTCTGCCAGCAGGCCATTCACCGCGACAATGGCTGCCGTAATAGCCAGGGGACCCGATAGGCGACCCAGTTGCAGAATTACCAGATCGTGTGGGCTCTGCGTGTAGCTGAGGGAAGTCCACCACAGCGGCCCGTGGCTCCAAATGGCTTCTAAGACACACCACAGGGCTACGCCAACCAGAATTCGAGCGACGCTTCCCAATTTTGGGGTCAAGACAGTCATGCCCCAGGCCCAGATCGCGCTGATCGCTAGGCCCCAAAAGGTGATGAAGCCCCAGCAAAACAGGGCAATGGCCAAGCTTGCCAGCCAGGGAACCCCCATCCAAGTCATAGGGTGAACGCCTGTAATCCAAGACAAGGCAATGCCGTGGTAAAACAGCCCCCAGACTGCGCCAAGCTTCAAGGCTTGCCAGCCAGGGGAGGTGAATCGCTGACCCGGTTTACCGGATAAGCTCCGCCCTGGTTCGCTCAGCTTGGCGCCCAACTTCTGCACGCCTAACCATAGGGGAACTAGTGCCAGCCAGGCCAGAGGCCACAGCGACAGAGGGGCAGGGGTTAGGCCCATCAGCAGACCACCGAAAGCCGCCAGGGCCACTGGAGAATTTAGCCGTTTCAGCATCAGTGTCATCTTATCGGTCCAGAGTACTAACCGGAGCCAGAGCAGTTGCCCCGCGAAGCTAAACTTGATCGGTCAGCGACCTCTGCGTTCAGATAGGCAGGCTTTTCGTGATCAAAATTGGGCTACTGGGGTTAGGAACCGTTGGCACAGGCGTTACCAAAATTTTGCTGGATCCGGCTCAGCGCCATCCACTGCTCAAAGACATCGAAATTGCTCGCATTGGCGTGCGCTCTCCTGATAAGCCTCGCCGCTTTTCTATTGACGCCGCAAAACTAACCTCAGATCTGGAGAGCATTGTCACCGACCCAGATGTTGACCTGGTGGTTGAGGTGCTAGGTGGCTTGGAACCGGCTCGCAGTCTAATTCTCAAGGCCATTGGGACGGGCAAGCACGTGGTTACGGCAAACAAGGCCGTGGTGGCCCGTTACGGCCATGAAATCTTCTCAGCAGCTAACCAGGCGGGCGTCTATGTCTTGCTAGAGGCTGCGGTGGGTGGAGGGATTCCGGTAATTGCCCCGCTCAAACAGGCTCTGGGGGTAAATCGACTGCGCGGCGTGACTGGCATTGTCAATGGCACCACCAACTATATTCTGACGCGCATGCAGAATGAGGGGGGCGATTTTGAGGCGATCCTACAAGACGCTCAGCGCTTGGGTTATGCCGAAGCTGACCCCACCGCCGATGTTGACGGCTATGACGCAGCTGACAAATTAGCCATCCTGGCGAGCTTAGCCTTTGGCGGGCGCATTCACTTGGAAGAAATCCACCGTGAAGGCATCCGCAATGTCAGCGCCACAGATATTTCGTATGCCCGTACTTTGGGTTTTGTGATCAAGCTGTTGGCGGTTGCCCGCCGAGATCCCGGCGCCGATCCTAACGAAGTGGAATTGCGGGTGCATCCGACTCTGGTTCCTCGAGAGCACCCACTAGCGAGCGTTAATGATGTCTATAACGCCATTGTGATCGAGGGCGATCCTTTGGGGCAGGTGATGTTCTTTGGTCCGGGTGCTGGTGAAGGGCCGACTGCCAGTGCTGTGGTCTCAGACATTTTGAATATTGTGGCAGCCCTGAAAACAGGTGGTGCTACCCAGCCTGCCCAGACAATTAACCCACTGCTGGCCTGTCCCCACGATCACTATTCCAAAGTGCGCCCGATGGCCAGTCTGGAAACCCGCTTTTACATTCGTTTCCTGACACGGGACGAGTTGGGCGTGATTGGCGCCTTGGGCACTTGTTTCGGCAATCAAGGGGTGAGTTTAGAATCGGTTGTGCAGAAAGACCTGCGCGATGGACTCGCCGAAATTGTGGTGGTTACACACACTGTACGTGAGGGCAATGTGAATGCAGCCCTGAACGAAATTCGTCAGCTCAAGGCATTGCACAGCATTGCTAGCCTACTGCGAGTTCTGTAGCACCATCGCCACCCCTGATCGCAATAAGCTAGCACCTCTAGATTGCAAACGCAGCCTCATTCACTAGAAGGTGAACGTGGTTCTGAGCGTGCCGACTACATAGTCGGCATTGTTGCTGTTTTGCTCGGGTGCTGTGACCCAAATTAAACCCGGTGTAATCGAAATGTTGTCGGTCAGTTGATGCTTGTAAAAGGCTTCAATGTGCAGCGAAGTATCGTTCGTCAATCCTTGCACGCCACCAATGTTAGGTGAGCCTAAGTAGGGCTCCACACCGACTAAAACGCCGCCCAAGTTGCCCTCTTTGAAGAGATCGGGCAAGGCAAGCCCCAGGCCGTAATACCAAATATCGCTGTCGCCTCGGTTGAGTAAAGTCAGCGAGGTGTAGCCGCCAAAGGCATTGAGCACAAATCGAGGTGTGATTTGCCAGGAGGCTTGAAGGCCATAGGAATTGGTAACAGCTGAGGTGTTGAGCGCAGTATGCAGCGCGTTAGCAGGTACAGTCCCGGTTACAAACTCATTGCCATTGCCGATATCGAAAATGAAGTTGCCACTGGTGTGATAGCCGTGGACGTAGGTTAAACCAATTTGAACAGTTTTCGTGGGGGTAAAGGTTAACTGACCAAGTGCGGCATAATCACCGTTAAATAAGCCATTACTACCTGTAGCAAGCGCCGCATTCTCAGCTAGATAGCCAGCGGTGAATACGAAGCGGCGTTCTGAGTCAAAGGCGAAGTTGAGACCAATGCCGGAGCCACCGCCAATGCGGTAAATAGGGCTTTCCTGACCAAAGGCGGAAATCGCACCGTTACCGCCATCAAAGTCTTCAAAGAACGGGTTGATTGTGCTGAAGACGTAATCACTGTGAATACCACGGGCAGCAATAAACGCTTGCAGCCGTTCACCAACCGGAAACGCATAAGAAAGCCGTTCTAGCTCAATGCCATTGCCAGTCAAAGCTCCAATTCGAGTAGCTAGAACTCCCTCGGCTGTACCTCGATCAATCGCATCTAGACTGCCTGGCGTGAGGAAGCGTTCGGCATTACCGGCGGTCAAACGAGTGCGCAGTAGGTCGCGACCATTGAAGCTGGTATTGAAATTTAAGCGGACCCGATCTTGAAATACGATGTTTGAGTCAACATCATCGCCAGCTAAACCTGAGAAGCTAAAAACAGCCTCCCCAGTTAGCTTTGTGGTCGTTGAGAACTGATTGGCTTCTAGCTCAGCGGTGCGAGCTTCTAGCGAATCAACACGCCCCCGTAGAGTTGCCAATTCAGCTGCAAATTCTTCTTGTAACCGTTGCAGGGTAATCAAGTCTTCCCGGCTTGCCAAATTAGAAGTGCCGGTGGCAATGAGATCGTTGACCCGATCCAAACAAGCGTTTAAACCGGCTGCAAATTCATAACGGGTAAGTGCACGATTACCCCGGTAAGTACTATCTGGGTAACCAACAATACAGCCATAGCGCTCGACTAGGGACCGTAATGCTTCAAAGGCCCAGTCAGTCGGCTTGACATCGGACAGTTGCGAAACTGAGGTGAGCTGCTCCTGCTCTGTGGTTGCCAGCTCACTAGCTTGGGGGCTACCCGTGCTGTATTCGCTGATCTGCGCAATTGTCTCCTGAACTGATTGGGACCGCTGAGTTTTCTGAGCTTGAGCTGCTGGCGCATCTGCCACTATCCAGGCGGTAGCTAAGATGGCCGGAGTTGCTAGTAGAGAATTCCAAAAAGTTTTAGACATGGCAAGTTATATCCTCACACTGGATCGATCACACTATCCCACAGTCGGTCCTTGGGAGTCCTTAAGCCTGCCTAGAATTATGTAGCCGTTAGTCTATAAGACTGACCATAGAACTCATTAGTCAGAGTAAGATTGGGCAAGCAAAATCTCAATCTGACTAATGAGGAGACTAAACAACTGGGGCGAGCGTACCCCAGTTGCTAGATCAACCTTGGGGCTTATTTCTCGCCCCAACCTGGATGGTTACCAGTGCCTTGTTTTGACCTGCTGGATCCAGACGATAACCTGCCCCATTTTGCAGAAATATGACTACAGTTTCAGGGGTTTCGTTGTAGACCAAATCTGCTTTGGGAACTACATTCAATCTGGCTTGAAGCTGACCTTTGGGAATGACAATATTGCCTGCTAGCTGTTTATTCGGTAGTTGTCGATTGTGCAGTGGCTGATAATCACCGCCCGGAGTTGCGCTACCACCCACAAAATAGGTGACGTTCACATCTTGAGCCGCAGCTTTGTCGAGCCGCACAAAGCAGATGCCGATGTCTGTGGCGGGCCCTTGACCCGGTTCAGTGGCATTGGGATCCGTCGCGACAATGCTCACGGTTGGTAACACTGCTGCTTGAACATCATTACTGCCGAGGGTCACAGTTGCCGTAGTGCTAGCGCCTAAGCGATAACCTCCACCAGGCTGTAGGCTGACCACTATAGTTTCAGGGGCTTCAACCAGAGCGTCATCAATCGGGTTAACTGGAATTTTGACCTGGGTCTGACCTTGGGGAATGATTACACTGCTGCTCAAGGTTTGATAATCCACGCCAGGGGTGGCACTGCCGCCCACACTGTAGCTGATGCTGAGATCGCTGAGCGCAGCCTGATCAAAGCTGATCGTGAACTCACCAGGATCCCAGGGAGACTCTTGAGCATTTGGATCCGTGGCTACGATCGTGGCTGTGGGAGCATCATCATCCCAAATTGTCACCGTGGCGCTGCTGGCGTCGGCAAGTTGATAGCCTGCGCCCGCTTGTAGGGTCACAATCACCGTTTCAGGGGCTTCAACGGTTGCATCATCAATTGGGACAACCGGGATTTTGACTTGCGTCTGGCCCTGGGGAATCGTGACATTACCGCTAAGCGCCTGGTAATCAACGCCGGGCTGGGCGCTACCACTGACGCTATAGCTGATCGTCAGGTCAGTGAGTGCGGCTTGGTCGAGATTAATCGCAAACTCGCCTGTATCAGCGGGTTCCGCCGCACCTGGATCTGTCCCAATAACTGTCACGACCGGCGCATCATTGTCCCAAATCGTTACCGTTGCGCTGGCTGCGGTTCCAACCTGATAACCACTGCCAGGTTGCAGTGTCAAAATGACGGTCTCAGGCCCTTCAATGAGCCGATCGTCAATCGGCGAGACGACAATTTTGGCCTGGGTCTGACCTTGAGCTAGGGTGACGCTGCCCGCTAAGGGCTGATAGTCTACTCCAGGCTCAGCCGTACCCCCGACCAGGTAATTCACACTCAGATCTTTTAACGCTGGCTGATCAAAGCTAATTATGAATTCGCCCGTATCTGCTGGCTCAGCTGAACTCGGATCGGACGCGACAATCGTGGCCGCTGGCAGATCGTTATCGGCAATCGTTACCGTAGCGGTTGAATTGGAGCCCATCTGGTAGCCAGTTCCCGGCTGCAGCGTGGCGATCACAGTTTCGGTGGCTTCAATCAGCGGGTCATCGATTGGATTGACCAAAACTTTAGTCTGAGTCTGGCCCTTGGCAATAGTCACGCTACCGCTGAGCGGCTGGTAGTCAGCGCCGGGTTGAGCGGTACCAGTGACTACATAGCCGATTGTGAGGTCTTCAGTTGCAGGCTTGTCCAGCGTAATGAAGAAGGCGCCTGTATCTAAACCCGGTTCAGACGCACTGTCATCATCAGGTGCGACCAGGGTGCCTTGATTGGTTTTAGTAATGATGTTGGCCAGGGGTGGCGCAATTAGTTCAAAGGATGTATCAATGCGGAACTGAGACTCAGAGGTGTGCCGTTCGGCAAAGAAAAAGTCGAAGTCGTAGGCTTTACCTGGGGTAAGACCTAGCTTATCGAGCTCGATACTGGTGGCCATAGACTTGTGCACACCGCCAATATCGACGACCCGCTTACCATCAATGAAGATCCAGAGGTCGTCGTCGCCAAAGAACTTGAAAACCTGTCCTGGCTGATAGGTAAACCGCCAATGCCCTTCGAATGTGAAGTGGTAATTGTGGTCGGGATAAGCCCGTCCCATTTCATTGCCAAATAGCTTACCGTCGATTGGAAAGAAGGCTTTATTTTCGTAGGTATAGACGTTGTTTGAACCCCTTTTTAAAGTGATCGAAAAATCGATCGCTTTGTTAATACCAGGAACATTGCGGTACCACTGATCAAAGTTTTCTTTACCCGTTGTCCAGGGTGTACGGGGTTTGCCAGCGTAGATCGGCTTTCTGCCTTCCGGCGTGTTTTGCAGAGTGGTTTCGACGATCCCTAGATCCAAGCCGAAACCACCGGGGATTTGGGTGTCATCCATCTCAAAATCCGGATGGGATTTATGAAAATCGCGAATAACCCCGGTCAAAACAAGCTTGTCTGGCAATGTGGACATAAGGTACCTCTTACAGTTGCGACTGCGACATGGGCCTACCCTTCACACCCCTATTGGGCAGGATGCAGGCTGGCGGTTAATGCTACAAACTGTTAACAAGTCGAGAGCCAACTGAGCTCTGGCCGTCTAAGAGAGTGGCGCTTTAAGCTTCTCCCTCAGAAACACAATCTGATATTAGGTGATCAACACTAGGCGACATTTCAAGAAATCATGAAGTAGAACTTAGAACCATCATCCTCCACGGATTTCCCAAGCATCATATCGGCTATCCGGGAGGTTTTAGTAAACTTTTTGTAAGAAGATGCCTACACAGAACTGTTAAAACCGAGCCACAAAATTATGCTTGCATCCAGTAAAGGCTGTGATGCAAGACAGATATTCTGGGTGATCAGCCGCACTGCTCAACGTTTAACGGGTTGCTCGATCCGCCCTTCTAGCTTATCTAGCCGCTCTGTTACCTGCTCTAACGTTTCCTGAAGCTGCTGGATTTGTTGACTCAAGTTTTTAAGCTGAAAGTCACTATCGAGCTTACGAAAGGGTGAGGCGCCTAGAGCCGATAGAATCTTTTCAACTGTCGAAAAACTGGGGTCATAGTCGGGATCATTGAGAATACGGGTGATTTGCTGGGTGAAGCCCAAGTCACTGCCGCCATTCTCCGCTGCGATCAAACTCGATAACCGTCGAATACTGATTTTCTGAACCTTCATTAGCGTGCGAATCAACTCCACCACACTGGCTTGCATTCGTAGTCCCTATCTATTAGTGTTAAACCTGTAACTTGAATTCACTGGTAACCTTCCCCTGGCGGCGGAGGTTACTTTTTTAAGCCGCCTTCTGCACCACTTCTGTTGTGAAAATTGGCGCAAAAAAACCAGCAGGACGGCAAGGCTCCTGCTGGCAAGGTCACTCACACTTGAATAACTCACAGTTAAAAGTTTCTAAGGCAGCACCCAAGAACCTATAGTCCTACCAATTCACGGGACTCCAAGCCAGTAAGCTTCTGAGCAATGGTGAGTCTTGCTTCTAGCTTGGCAACGCTAAAGGCATTGCGCAGACGCTCTAGCTCGGCGATGGCATTGGACTTTTCGGTGGTCAGGCGCAACAGCGTATTGACCCCGCGCGAATACTCCAGATTGGACTGAAGCACTTCGAAGCGACGGGCTTTGCGCTGGGCATCGTTTTTAAGGTGGTTCTCGAAGGCCACAACCATCTCGGCACTGCCCTCTAAACGAGCAATGTGGGCACGGGCTTCGGCAATGCGCTCATCAATGTCGTTGGCAGTTTGAGCGGCACGGGCAATGGCGGCGGGGTAATCACTTAGATGCATAAGGCTTCTTCCTAAATCCAAGGAATTCCAAACGTTGAACCTTGAGACCAAACGCTAAGCAACCAATTCTTCCAGCTGAGGCAGGGGGGCTGGCATGGACGGTTCAGACAAATGTTCAGAGGGCTTCTCTGGCAGGGGGGAGTGCTCTAGCACGTCTACTTCGAGGCGCACCGAAATCAGATAGGAGCCGTTCTGATCACCAACCGTCTGAGCAATCAGCTGGGCTAGATCAGGACGTTCAGCCGTAATTGGATCGCGTAGAACACAACGGTCCCATTCGTAGCGAGCGTCCGGATCTAGGTGAAGGATGTAGTGCTTGGTCATGGGCTAGAACTTGAACTCACTCTTATTATTGTAGTGCAAAGACACAACAAGATCAAGCAGCTAGACTGGCTGGCAAGGGGCGCTGACGAGCGTCAAGTCGGTCTCGCCCAGCCAGACGTTTTGCCAGGTCTAGATGCCCCCAAACTCGCACCTCAAGTGGCCAGGTCATGACCTCTCCTGCCTGCAAGCTAAAGGGGATGCTCCGCGCTGCCAAAGACTGCGTGAACCGCCGGGCTGAGCGCAAATCGCTGAAGCCAAACACGCAGATTTCGGAAGCGCCGAAGCGGAATTGGGAGCGCCGAAAGGGAGTTCGCACCACCAAAACTCGGTCAGACAAGTACTGTCCAACGCGGCCCTCACCCAGGGAAAAAAAGCGACTACTCATAGCGCGACACCTGGTGACTGCTGTTTCTCTATTTTAGAAAATGTGTAGTGGGTTTGCACTCCGAAACCTCACTGCATCTTGTCGTGGTCTCCCCCACACCGAGGGACGGAAATCCGACCGGGATTTATAGTACAAATGTACTCTCTAGTTGGGGTTTTGTCAAGGTTGCTATCGGGGGAGCTATCAGCCGCTTCCCCTCGATAGCGGCTGGGGTCAGACCAGGTAAGATCACCAGTAATGGCCTAAGCCACGGGTAATGTCGTGGTCGGGCCTAGCCCCTTTGCTGAGACAAGTCATGCAGTCTGCGACCCTAGAAGCCTCGGAGCCCGTCTTGATCGCTGTTATTGACTACGACATGGGCAACCTGCACTCTGCTTGCAAAGGCTTAGAGCGAGCAGGTGCTAGAACCCTAGTGACTAACCGACCTGAGGACCTTGAGCAGGCAGCGGCGGTTGTGTTGCCGGGCGTAGGGGCTTTTGACCCAGCGATGCAGCATCTACGCTCCCGTGACCTCGAAGGACCAATCCGCGCCGTAGTAGCCTCAGGCAAGCCTTTTTTGGGCATCTGCCTGGGCTTGCAGATTTTGTTTGAGGGCAGCGAGGAGGGCATTGAGCCTGGCTTGGGGCTACTGCCAGGGGTGGTCAAGCGCTTTGCCACCGAACCTAGTCTGACGATTCCTCACATGGGCTGGAACCAGTTGGACTTGGTGCAGAAGGATTGTGCGCTGTGGCAAGGTTTGTCGGAGCAGTCCTGGGTTTACTTTGTGCATTCGTATTACGTTCAGCCCAGCGATCCTGCTGTTTGTGCGGCGACGGTTTGTCACGGTAGCCAGACTGTGACTGCTGCTGTGGCACAGGACAATTTGATGGCGGTACAGTTCCACCCTGAGAAATCCTCGACGGCAGGGCTACAGATACTCGCTAACTTTGTGGCTCAGGTGAAGAGGCGGCAGCAGCAGTACGCTCTGGCTCACTGACTAGCTCATTAACATTTGAAAGCTTGGCTCTAGCTCCGTGCGTAGTCTTATCGCTCAGTGTTATAACGGGCACAAGTGGCTTGATCTGACAAGCACTAAGCGGAGTTCACTCATAATTCTCTGGGCTAGTTGCTCAGACGGAGGAAGTTGTGGTCGCTCAGCCAAGCTCTCAGGGGTCAGAAGATTGCACTGCTGGCCAAGCGCAAAACTGGGATGACCCAGTACATCAACCGGTTGATCCTACTTCCCTCAAACCAAAAGTTGAGCCAGATCAAGACATGGAGCCACTGCTTCAAGCGTTCCTGGAAGTGCTAACGCAAGAGTTGGAAGAGTAGTGTTTCGGTCCAAGTTTCAGTTAATTGATTAGAGCAGGTGTTGTGCCTGCTCTTTTTGTTTCTAATGATGATTTCTATTAGCTATCAAGGGGGTCAATAGAGGCGCTTAGGTTCGGTGCTCAGTTTTGATGCTCAGCCTCTTGCAAAAGTAATAGATTGAAAAGTGTTGGGTAGCAGTTCGCAACGTAACTACAGGGGCAGATCATAGACTCAAGCTTTCCAATCTGAATGCAAGCAGTTGCAATCTGAGCAATAGTCAGGAGCAATAGCCAAATGACAATGATTCGACCTGTTGAATGGCAACAACTTAAGTATTGTCTCCTCAGCTACGCTCTCTTCCATTGCAGATCATTCAGTATAGAAATCGTTTGATTCTGGCCCAGATTTGGCTCAAGTTCGGCCCAAGTAACTATATTTGCAAACTACTACCCAAGAGGGCTTTAATCTTTAGAATTTAAGCTTATCGAGAGTTACTGATTGGCGGCAATCTCCTCTTTACCGCCCTTACCTTCACAGATGCGCTTAATCGATTCGAGGGTTTTGGAGATGCCCTCATGCATTGCGGCCTCAAAGCTGTGGCCTGGGGAGCGCTCAGCCATCTTCTGTGCCATCTCCGGTCTGGGGGCGTAGTGGATGTGAACCTTCACCTCCGATTGTGGTCCGCCGTTGCCCTGGACTTCGAGCCAGCCGTTGTAATCATTCTCGCCGTCAGAACCCCATTGAAGACGGCGAGCTTGCTGATCTACTCGGAAATGGCCGTCGGAATCATAAGAATGATCACCAACTTGGCCTTGAGTGCGAATACGTTCACCTTCTTGGGGCTGAGCATTCTTAATTGTGGGGAGATACTGAGGCACGTTTTTGACGTCAGAAATGAACGCAAATATGCTGTCTGCAGCTGCGTTTACAGTGATCGATTGCTCGAATTCGGTCTTGGTATCAGCACTTTCATTCGTGGAATGCATGGTTTAGCCTCAGCTAGAAAGTTACTGCAATTGTATGTAGAGCTAGCTGTTGAATATTAAGCAGAATTTGCATTTCTACCCTGCGGCAGGAAATCCATGTATCCAGGTTTACATTGTGATTTGCCAAGGCAGCAAATGCGCGGCTACTTGTTGTGAGTTATCACAAGCTCAGGTTGCTATCCTCTAGTTCGGGATGTAAGCTTGCCCCAAGCGCTTGAGCTTATGAGCCAAACTCGCCAGCTGGCTGCGTGAATTGGCCGCGTGAATTGGCTGCGTGAACTGTCGCAAATGAGAGCATCGACATGGCTAGCAGTAATCCTGGCTCCTCTAATCAAGCCCAGCCCTTTGGCTCATCCCTTGGCCCATCCCTTAGCCAGTCTCTTGCTGTTAGCTCTGAGGCGCCTGGCAACGATGTTTTCATTTCCTATTCCCGCCGAGATAAGGCCTTTGTCGAAACCCTGGCTGCTGCCTTTAAGCGCTTGAATCGAGCCCCCTGGGTAGATTGGGATAACATTCGCAAGGGCGAGGAATGGTGGGAAGCAATTAAACGCGGGATTGAGGCAGCCGATACCTTTATCTTTGTGGTCAGCCCGGACTCTGTTGCCTCGCCAGTCTGTTGGGATGAGGTCGAATATGCGGCCAAGCACAAGAAGCGGTTCCTGCCGATTGTCTGGCGAGAAGGCTTCGATGAAAAGCGGGTTCATCCCTCGATATCGAGCCATAACTGGCTGTTTTTTCGTGAAACTGACGACTTTGAGCCAGCCTTTCAAGAACTGCTCAAGGCGATGGATACAGACCTGGGGCATGTCCGTGCCCACACACGCCTATTGGTTCGGGCGCTTGAGTGGCAAAACAAAGACCGCAACGCTAGCTATTTGCTGCGAGGCAGTGATTTGCAAGATGCGGAACGCTGGTTGACGCAGGCAGTTGATAAAAACCCTCAACCGACAGAACTGCAATCGGAGTACATCAACACTAGCCACGCAGCTCAAATTGCCCAGTTAAGAGCACGACAAAAGGCCAAGTGGACGGTGATTTTAACTACGGTACTCGTCAATATGCTGTTGGCAATTGGTGGGGGTCTGTGGTTCTATCGCTACGCGACTGAGCAAACAACGCAACAGCTTCGAGACAATTTGGTTAGAGCCCTCAATGTTGGCTTGATTGGCATTAATGGCGACCGCTTTCAAGCCCTGGCAAACTGGGACGCTAATGCTTTCCCGGCGGGTAATCCAACTAGCAACTCCCCAGCTAGTAACCTGCTGAGCAGCAACCCTCTATACCAAGAACATCAAGACTGGCTGTATAAAGTTCACACGGTCATTCCCAACGCCACTTTGCGCAGCTATGTTCAAGGGCCGGAGGCTGGCGAAATTCTCTGGATTGGCGATGTTTCTAGAGTGCTGCATTCCAATCCGACTGACTACCGTCAGGCTTATCCGGCTCAGCATTTTGAGTCTCAAATCTTTGACGGGGTGACCCCAAGAGTTGTGGTGATGACTCCCTACACGGATAACCTTGGGCGCTGGGTTTCTGCAGTTGGGCCAATCAAAAACTCTCAGGGACAAGTCGTCGGTGGGCTGAAAGTCTATTTCAAAGAGGACTATATTCTGCAAGTACAGGCAGCAGTTCGCAATAGGCTGACGGTTGCTTATGTGATCATCTTTGTCTGGCTGTTGGCTCTGAGTTTGATTATTCTGCGGGTCACTCGTCCTAATGATGAAGGATTGGAGCAGCGCAAGCTTCCCTTGTCTCAGGATGTGCCTTGAAGCTGGCCCTTAAAACTGGGCCTTAAAATTAGGTTGTCATTGCACTTCAGGTCATTGCGGATCAGCAGGGTACAGCGCCAGGAACTGACCGACTAGATAGAGCGAACCGCAGAGCACCACTGGGTAATCCTGGGCAAAGGCGGCACTGAGGGCTGAGGTGAATTCCTGATGTGCTTCGGTCTGGCTCAGTTTGGGCTCTAGGGCTCGCGCCAACTGGACTAGGGACTCGGGCTGGAGGGTGCTGTGGTCAGGAACGGGCAGGGCAAAGAGCCGATCCTGAGGCCGCAGCAGGGTCTTGAGGATGCCGACATGGTCTTTGGTCGAGAGCATGCCCATGACCCAGGTGGTTGGGTCAGTGGTTGGGCTATTCGTTGGGCTGAGCCAAGCATCAACAAACTGCCGTAGGTACTCAGCGGCGGCGACGTTGTGGGCACCGTCGATTAGCAACTTGTGGGGCTGACCGGCTGCATCGGTCCAGGTCACCCACTGCAAGCGTCCCGGCCATCGAGTCTGGGCAAAGCCGGCTTCCAGGGCCGCATCTGAGATTTGCCAGCCCTGCTGACGCAGGCATTGCAGCACGGCCAAAGCAATGGCGGAGTTGGTCAACTGCATCGCGCCAAACAAGGCCAGGGGATACTCAATGCCCTGCCAAGTCGCACGACCATTGCCTAGATCCTGGGCTGGCTCCACGCGCACAGTTGGGCAGTCCAGGACTTTGAGCCGTTCAGTAACTACGGCATCAGCCTCGGCGGGCAGAGGCCCAATCACTGCGGGGCGTTGGGGTTTGAGAATGCCTGCTTTTTCGTAAGCGATATCGGCTAGGGTGGGTCCCAGGCGTTGCCAATGCTCGCGGCTGAGCGAGGTAATCACCGAGACCAGGGGCTGCTCATTGACATTGGTGGCATCAAGCCGTCCGCCTAGGCCGACCTCAATCACGGCAACGTCAACCTGCTGTTGCGCGAAGTACCACCAGGCGGCGGCGGTAATCACTTCAAACTGGGTGGCCGAGTCTTCTGGATTGGGGTCGATGGCTTGCTGTACGGCTGTCAAAGCCGCGACTAGATCTGCCTCGGCAATCCAGGTGTCGTTGAGGCAAATGCGTTCGCGCCAGTTGACCAGGTGCGGCGAGGTGTAGCGGCCCACGCGATAGCCAGCTGCCCTCAACACTGAACTTAAGTAAGCACAGACCGAACCCTTACCATTGGTGCCCGCCACATGGAGCACCGGTACTCGCTGCTGGGGGTTGCCCAAACGCGCCAGTAGTGCCTGGATGCGCTCCAGGCCCAGATGAACACCGAAGCGCTCGTACTGACTGAGAATCTGTGCTGCGCTAGTCATAGTCAAACTGCAATATCAAATTGCGATATCCAATGCGATCCACCCTTCAATCACATTAAACAGGGGGATTAACCAGTAGGGCTGGGATATGAGTGGGGGTAATACCAACTCACTTTTTAATTGCTACTAAATAACCCCTCCCAGCCTCCCCTTGGCAAGGGGAGGAGCCGAAGGCGATGAGGTTTTGATGCGTAGCGCTCGTTTAGAGAATGGGTATAAGCCCTGACCACTGCTCAAGCTGGCTCGATGGCTGGTTCAAGGGCTGGTTCTGCTTGCAAGTAGCCCGCGGCGATGCAGTCTTCGATGATCTGCTGAACTAGCGGCCAGAGGGCGGGGGCTCCAGTTTGGATAGAACTCATGCGCTGCAGGACCTGGGCTTGGGTAATGCCGTGTAGACGCCAAGTGCCACCTCGGGTTTGCTGGTTGTGCAGGAGGGGTTGCAGGCGGTCGAGGGCAGCGGCGAACTGAGCTTCTGGGGTTGCCTGAGCTTCAAATTCTTGCCAAAGCTCATGCAATTCAGTGCCCTGGTCGGGTGGTAACAGGCCAAACAACCGAGTCGCCGCCTGGGTTTCCCGAAGTGCTTTGTCTTGATTGCCCAGGCTGTCGTAGCAGAAGGTGTCGCCCGCATCGATTTCAACCAGGTCGTGAATCAGCAGCATCTTAATGACCCGCAGCACGTCGATGCTGGTTGGCACGTATTCGGCTAATAGAATCGCCATCATCGCGAGGTGCCAGGAGTGCTCGGCACTGTTTTCGCGACGCGATTCATCAGTGAGTAGGGTTTGGCGGAGAACCTGTTTGAGTTTGTCGATTTCAATGATGAATTCGATCTGCTGCGCCAGCCGCTTCGGGGCCATCGTGAGTCTCCAATGGGCATGGCTACTTTAGCAGAGTTGATAAAGTGCAAGGGAGAAAAGACTAGGGACAAGGCATACCTTGTCCCTACAGGTGTTAACGACGGGTGTTAATGGCAGGTGTTAATGGCGTGAAGGGATAAGCTGTTTTTGAACGTGGCGCTTTGCACGCAGCCTTGCCAATTGATGAAGGTGCGTCTCTTCGGTCAGTTCCTGTTAGGTCAATTCCCGCTCTTGGGGCGGCCAGAGCAGATCGTCGACGCGTACGAGGGTGACGACGGCCTCAGAATTCTGGAACTTGCGCAGACAGACGCGTAAGATGCCAACGTGGGCGTGCAGTCTTGAGAAGATCTGAAAGGTTGGAGCTGCAATGAGCAATTCGCCACCGGCTAGACGCCAGGTGCAGGTATCTAGAAGGCCACCGATATAGGCGCTCAAGCTACGCCTGAACTCAGCCTGAAACGTAGTCATGGGAAATTTTGTTTTTAAAAGCAATAATCGCAAAATATCGAGGACGGTGCTCCGGTTTCATCTGCCTTAGCGCATATCAAAACCCCAGCGCCTACGGCACCTCCCCTTAATAAGCTCTTGCTAAGGGGCGGTTGGAAGGGGGCTTGAGAGTTACGACTTTTCGGGGGGCAGGTGGCAGACGGCTTCGAGGCGGTTGCCGTCTGGGTCGGTGACGAAGGCGGCGTAGTAAGAGGAGTGATATTCCGGGCGCAGGGCAGGGCCGTGAGCATCGTCCTTGCCGCCGGTTGCGACAGCAGCTACGTAGAAGCGGTCAACGGCAATGCGGCTGGTTGCTCGGAAGGCCCAATGGCGACGGTCGGCGATTACTTTGGGGCTTGCGAACACTGAGATGTAGGTGTGGCTATCGTCTTCGGGGGAGTTGCGCAAGCCGTAGCCGATGCCTTGCTCGGTCTTATAGACACAGGGATAGCCCAGGGCTGTCATAATCGCGTCGTAGAACTCCCCAGCCTTCTTCAGGTCGCTGACTGTAATCGACACGTGGTCAATCATGCGTTTGCCTCACCACCTGTTTAACTGGCTCAATCATGAACTCTGGAGTGAATTCTAGGCATAAATTCTAAACACGGATTGGCAATATTGGCTCTGAGTTGAGCCTGTCTTTGGGTCCTTAAACTGGGCCTTTAATAGGTCCTGTAATAGAACCCGAAGGGGTGATTGTCGAAGGGCTGTAGAACTAGAGAGAGTAAGATTGCTGTTCTATGCTCGCTATGTCCAACCAAGCGCCTTCGCTGAAGCAAACGATTGAGGCGATTTTGTATCTCAAGAGCCAGCCCCTGACTCTAGGGACTCTTGCCGAGCAGGCGGGATGTGGGCGGGATGCGGCCAAGGCTGCGCTGCTAGAGCTGATGGCTGACTACAGCGAACGCCAGAGTTCGCTGGAGGTTGTGGAAACGAGCGCGGGCTATGCGCTGCAACTGCGGGAGTCGTTTCACGGTCTGGTGCAAAAGATTATTCCAGCTGAGGTGGGGCTGGGGGCTTTGCGCACACTGGCGACGATTGTTCTAAGGGGACCGCTGAGTCAGGCGGAGCTGGTGGAGCTACGCGGCTCGGGGGTGTACCAGCAGGTTCAGGAGCTGGTGGAGCAGGGCTTTGTGCGCAAGCGGCGGCATTCGGATAGCCGCTCTTACTGGATTCAGGTTACGGATAAGTTTCACCAGTATTTCCAGTTGTCTGATTTGTCTCTGCATCTAGAGCGCCTGGCCCAAAAGCAGCGCCCGGCCCAAGAGGAGCTGGATCTCGACGCTGCTGAGGAGCTAGATCTCGCAGAGGTGGCTGAGGAGCTTGAGCCGGATCCCGTAGCGGAGGAGTGACCTCGATGGAGCTGGCTTCGGCCTGCCACTGGCCTTGGGAGTCGAAGGAGCCGAGCCGGTTGCCCTCGGGGGCATAGACGGTGACCGACTGGTCGAACTCGCGGGCGATGTTGGCACCGACGCTGGCCTGTTGGGCGAGGGGGGGCGAGGCGCTGGGTGAGTTTTTGAAGGTGAGGCTCAAGCCTTGGTCGCTGCGGGCCAGGGTGAGGTTGCGTAGGCGGCCTCGGTAGGTGTAGCGGGCGCGTTCTAGCAGCATTTCAAAGCTGGGAGCGCCATCTTGCAGGGCTTGCCAGTCGCCTTGGGGGGAGAAGTAGCCCATGCTTTCGCCCCAGGGGGCGGCGACGACGACGTTGACGCCTAACTCCTGGGCTAGGAGCCGCCCGACGCGGCCTGCTTGCTCGTAGTTGCGCAGATCTTGGCGGGCGACTAGAGCGAGTTGGCCAGACTCCAGGCTGCTGAGTTCGAAGGCTTTGAGCTGGGCGCTGTAGTGGCGTTGGACTTGCTTGAGTTTGTCGGGGCTGAGGGGGTCGGCGGCGGGGTTGGGGGCGTAGAAGGTGCCGCTGGCTGGATCGCGGTTGAAGGTGGCCAGGGGAGATTGTTCACCGGGGAGAACCACGGCCAGGCTCTGGACTTGGTCGTAGCGGTCGAAGATGAGCTTGACGATGGGTTTGAGGGTTTTTTCGATGCTTTGCTCTAGGGGCAGGTTGTTGAGTTGCAGAAATAGCCCTTTCTGGTCGTCGCTGGCGACGGTGACGTTGTTGCGGTCGAGTTCGGCTTGTAGGCTGCGGTTGATAGTTTTGGCGAGTTGCTCTTGGACCGAGAGGGGCTCGGGGGGTTTCTCGGCGATTACTTGGCCGGGGAAGGCGACGGTGCCGGTGGGCGGCGGCTGTCTGAAGGGGTTGCTGAAGCTGACGGGGGCGGCTGTTGCGGCGACGACGCGTGTGGCGGGACGCTGAGCTAGCAGTTTGCTGACTGTGACATAGCTGAGACTAAAAGTGGCTGCGGAGGTAGCAACTAAGCTGACGCCGAGAATCCACCAGGTTCTTGCTTTGCCCTGCACCATGCTGTCCTCTTCTTCAATCAAGGCTCGACGAAGGCTCGACTAGAACCGTTGCCTTTTCTGTACTGTATCGTCTACGTCCTAACAGGAAAAATGATACTGCGGGGGGAATTGGAAAAAGGCCCCCCCGGCCCCCCAATTCTGGGGGGAGCAGGCTCGTGACTGCTTCCGGCCTTTGCTTGGCAGGGCTCAGAACCCCTCCCGGCCTCCCCTTGCTAAGGGGAGGAGCAGGATGTGATGGGGTGATGTTACAGGGGGAAGGTTAGGGCGCGTTGGATGAGTTGGGGGGTGAGGTTGCAGAGGGTGACGGCGCGTCCGGTGTCGGTGAGGACGCGGTGGCGTTCGGTGTAGTGGCAGGCTTCGAGGGGGAGGAGCAGGCGGGTGACTTCGGGTTCTTTGAGGTTGCACTGGAGGACGAGCAGGGAGAGGGGGACGCTGGCTTTGAGGCTGCGAGGGTCGGTGTAGTTGGCGATGACGAGGAGCAGGAGTTTGGAGGGTGGGGAGAGGTTGAGGCTGCGGGTGATGTAGTCCCAGAGGATGAGGCGCGTTTGAGAAGGGTTGAGGGAGGTGTTCATGGGGGGGTGCCTTTAGGGATTGGCTCTAGGGGTTGGGGGTGTAGAAGCTGCGTAGGTTGAGGTCGAGGTCGAGTTGGGCTTTGCGTTGTTGCCAGAGTCGGCGTAGGTAGGCGAGGGTGTCGGCGGCGTAGGTGAAGCGTTGGGTTTCGGCTTTGAGCAGTTGGCCGAGTTCTTGCAGGGTTTGATGAGTTGGGCTGTTGCGAATGGCTTGGACGCAAGCTTCGAGCCATTGAATGAGGTTGCGATAACTAATGAACTGACCGCCGCGATCTTTGCGATGGACAAAGAGGACGTTGGCCCATTGTTCGAAGCGCAAAATACAGTCTTGGGTAATGCCTAAATAGGTGGCGAGATAGCTGAGGGAGATCTCAAATTGACGAGGGTTGATTAGGTGCAGAAGATGGCGCATGGGAGAGGGGAATTGGTGGAGAAGATTGGCCCCCCCGGCCCCTCAACGCTGGGGGGAGGAAGAGGGTGGGTTAGGGTTTAATTAGTTGGCAAAAATCAGGTCCGGTTCCCCCCAGGATTGGGGGGTTAGGGGGGCCTCAAAATACGGCCCGAGGGTAGGTGCAGGGTCTCCCTGCCCTGATGGGGGAATGGGAATTGTTAGGGGCCAATTGTTTGTGGTTGTGGGTGTGTTGCACCGGGCAGGAAGACCCTGCCCCTACGGAATTGGCCATTGAAAATTGAGGGATTTACCATTCACGGTCGTGGGTGGGGGCAGAGTTTCCCTGCCCTTCAGGAGGGCCTCAAAACGCGGCCCGAGGGTAGGGGCGAAGGTTGCCCTTGCCCTTACCGGAAAGCCGCCAAAGAGTTAGCCACCCCGGAGAGGTTTGCATAGCAAGCCGGGGTGGCTAGGTAGGTGTTAAAATCACCTGTCAGCCGCCGGACTGCCTGATTCGCAGTTTGGGGGTTAGCTGCTCAGAGGTTCCCTAAAGCCTTTGAGTAGCGCTAAGTTGTAGGGTGTTTTTGGGTGGGTAGTTTCCTCCTAGCTTGTGGATTGAATTAAGGTATCAGAAGCAATAGCGTTGTGCAATACCTGACGCAGAACCAGAGTGAGATGTGTAGGTGAGATGAAATTGGCATGGGCAATTCTTATCAATCAAACAATGCTTTCAGTAGCTCATCACGGTTTAGGCTCAGGTGAGCGGCAATGTCTCGAAGGATGGCGCTGAGCGTGCCAATTTTCATTGGATTGTGAGCAGGAACAGTCACGTGATGCTCACCGTTACGCTGTGTTGTGAGGCGGATGTGGCTACCGGTTTGATAGTCAATGACGTGCCCAAAACGTGCAAGAGCTTTAGCCAACTCTTCTGCCCAGAGAGATCCCGTGGCAGCTTCAAGAGGCGATAACCTCGTCTCGCACAAAGTGCAGGCGGATCAGCTTAGGCCGAGTCTGTTCGTCAAGGAAGTGACAGCGAACAGCATCTCGAATCATCTCTCGTAGGCCAGCAACATCGTCAGCTTCGGTGAAGATGGATTCTCCGAGGGCACGGGCTGTGTAGCCACCCTCTGGGTCGTCTTCAATCAGAAACACAATCTCAGTCATTGGGGTTCTCCTTTCAATCTCCAGACTCATGCAGCAGCTCATGAATCTTCTGCCAACTTGGGCTCACCCAGCTAGCAATGCGAACAGCTTCGCGCAGAACTTTCACCGATAGCCCTGGCCCAATCTGCTCAAGATTGCAGTTGCAGGTTGATATATCAGCCATGAATTTGTCTAGATTGCGAAACTCAGATGTAGCAAGCGCTTCCATCAAGTTCCCGACTTTGTCTGGGGTAACGTTTAAGTTGCGTTGCGCCTCTGCACGCCATGCATCATTCTTTATTTGCTTGATAACTTGGTGAGCCTGAGTCTGTTGCCCTGCTCGACTCATAGCGGCGGCTAACTGGCCTAACGCTTCTGCTTGTCGCCGCTCACTATCAATTTCCCTAATCACTTGCTTAGATCGGGAAAACTTCCCTGCAAAAGCCAGAGCGCTTGCCAATTGCTTCAAAGCCTCTGTCCACCATCCATCATTCTCCGTTTCCCTAGCTACTTGCTGGGCTTCTCTGAAGACAGATACAGCTTCACCTTGACAGCCGATCTGAGTTAGTGCTATTACCAACTCCCTTAATGCCTCTGCCCGACTGTCACTGCCCTCAATAGCTAGAACTACTTCCTTGGCTTGGCTAAAGACTTCTGCTGCCTGCTGCTGTTGTCCGGCTTGAGTCAGTGCTGTAGCAAGCTCCCTTAATGCCTTTGCCCGTCTGTCACTGCCCTCAATAGCTAGAACTACTTCCTTGGCTTGGCTAAAGACTCCTGCTGCCTGCTGCTGTTGCCCCGTTTGAGTCAGTGCTGTAGCAAGCTCCACTAATGCCCATGCCCGTCTGTTACTGTCCTCAATGGCTAGAGCTACTTCCTTGGCTTGGCTAAACTGCCCGGCTTGAGTCAGTGCTGTAGCAAGCTCCACTAATGCCTTTGCCCGACTGTAACTGTCCTTAATGACTAGAGCTACTTCCTTGGCTTGGCTAAACTGCCCGGCTTGAGTCAGTGCTGTAGCAAGCTCCACTAATGTCCATGCCCGTCTGTTACTGCTCTCAATAGCTAGAACTACTTCCTTGGCTTGGCTAAAGACTCCTGCTGCCTGCTGCTGTTGCCCCGTTTGAGTCAGTGCTGTAGCAAGCTCCACTAATGCCTTTGCCCGACTGTCACTGTCCTCAATGGCTAGAGCTATTTGCTGAGCATGGCTAAACTGCCCGGCTTGAGTCAGTGCTGTAGCAAGCTCCACTAATGCCTTTGCCCGACTGTCACTGTCCTCAATGGCTAGAACTACTTCCTTGGCTTGGCTAAACTGCCCCGTTTGAGCCAGTGCTATAGCAAGCTCCACTAATGCCTTTGCCCGACTGTCACTGTCCTCAATGGCTAGAGCTACTTCCTTGGCTTGGCTAAACTGCCCCGTTTGAGTCAGTGCTGTAGCAAGCTCCACTAATGCCTTTGCCCGACTGTAACTGTCCTTAATGACTAGAACTACTTCCTTGGCTTGGCTAAAGACTTCTGCTGCCTGCTGCTGTTGTCCGGCTTGAGTCAGTGCTGTAGCAAGCTCCCTTAATGCCTTTGCCCGACTGTAACTGTCCTCAATGGCTAGAGCTACTTCCTTGGCTTGGCTAAACTGCCCGGCTTGAGCCAGTGCTATAGCAAGCTCCACTAATGCCTTTGCCCGTCTGTCACTGCTCTCAATAGCTAGAGCTACTTCCTTGGCTTGGCTAAACTGCTCGGCTTGAGCCAGTGCTATAGCAAGCTCCACTAATGCCCATGCCCGTCTGTCACTGCTCTCAATAGCTAGAGCTACTTCCTTGGCTTGGCTAAACTGCCCGGCTTGAGCCAGTGCTATAGCAAGCTCCACTAATGCCTTTGCCCGTCTGTCACTGCCCTCAATAGCTAGAACTACTTCCTTGGCTTGGCTAAAGACTTCTGCTGCCTGCTGCTGTTGCCCCGTTTGAGTCAGTGCTGTAGCAAGCTCCACTAATGCCTCTGCCCGACTGTCACTGTCCTCAATAGCTAGAACTACTTCCTTGGCTTGGCTAAACTGCCCGGCTTGAGTCAGTGCTGTAGCAAGCTCCCTTAGTGCTGTAGCAAGCTCCCTTAATGCCTCTGCTTGACTGTTACTGTCCTTAATGGCTTGAGTTACTTGTTCTGCTTCTGCTAGCAGGCTAGGGTTGTGCGCTCCTTTTTGGCAGAGCACTTGGTAAACAGTCATCAAGCTGTCAAATCTGCTTTTTGCATCTGGTCGCAGCCGTGCATGGCTTATCGCCTCCGCTGTTTGCTCTAACCGGACCAGCGTTCCTAAATCAGTGTCTGTGTAATGGCTGACGCGCTGATACACGACTTGTCGTGCTGTGTACAGTTGGCTGAGCGTTAGTAGTTGATTAGGCTTCAGTCGGTCAGCAAAGTCATCGATTGCCAGTTTCAGGTCAGCCACGTAGGCACTGTCTCCCGTGCAGGCAGCAAACTTAGCCTCCATCCAAGCAGGTGACTTGGTGAGCAACCGATAAAGCTCCTCATTTCGTCCTGCTGCTCTGAGGTGATGGGCCAGACGCTCAAAGAAATAGCCATCGTTAGGACCAGAAGACCAGCTATCCTCACACTTTGCCCTGTAAGCATCCAGAAAACGGTTATGCAAAGCAAGTAAGTCACCTCCTTGCTTGCGCACGTAATCCCGCTGAAGATCGTGCAAGCTCAATTGTCCCTGCTCATTTCTCTGTAACAGTGACCTCTCCACCAGTCGGTCTATTGCATCCTGAGTGTCGTACTTACCCAGCCCTTCAGGTGCCCACAAAGTCTGCAGCACAGTCTCAGGAATCAACGTGTCCTCAGGAAAGACGGCAAAGTCCAAATAGCGTGCTCTGTCTTCTGCCTCTAGGGCATCAACGCTAACTTCAATCGCCCGCAGCAGATTGGGATAAGGATAGTCTGGGAACTCTCGCTGAATCTTTGCTAAGTCTGCATTGCGTAGCTTGCTCAACACGTTGTCCCAACGGTCAGGCTTACCCTGTACCATTGCTCCTGCCATTGCCAACGCTAGGGGCAAGTTTCCACACTCTTGCGCCACCTCCCTAGCCTGTGACGGTAGCGCCTCTACTTTCTGGTCTGCCCATAAAGCCAACAATTCCAACGCTTGCTCATCGCTCAGCAAACCCAACCGATACTCAGCGGCTTCAATTGCTTTTAGTAACCTGCTATCTCGCGTTGTGGTCAATAGCCGACTCTTTTCACCTACGACATTTAGCGCCTTAAGGTGTGCTGTCTGCCAGACATCATCCAAAACCAACAAACAAGTCTTGTCTTGCAGGAGTTCGCTTAAGTAAGCCTTGCCTTCCTGCTCACTGGCAAACCCTTGAGGACGCTCGCCCAACATCCGAGCAAGCTGCAACTGCAACCCTGTGCTTGTCACCTCTTGACCCACCGAGAGCCACAACACGCCATCAGGGAACGCTTGCCGCACCGCCTCATCTCGCGCCAGCGCTGCTGCTAACACTGACTTGCCAATGCCACCCATGCCCTGCACGCCCACCCTACGAGTGGTGCCAGTCACTCCCACTGAGCGGCTATTACCACTCAACAGCTGAAACTTGAGGGCATCTAGCTCCACAGAACGTGACAGAAATGTCTGGGGCAACTCTGGCACCGTTGCACTCAGTCTGCCTAGCACCACACCTCTGACTGAGGTAGTTGCGGGTTGAGCTATGGCTATCACCGTGCCCTGATTGAGTCTACCTTCCTTGCCTAGTTTCTCAATGACAGATCGCAGCCCATGAGTAACACTGACCCAAGCCTCATCTTGGTTGCTCCAGAGCGTAACAGCCCTCACAGTTGCACTGTCTCGGGGTAAGGCTTGTAGCTCTCCTAAAGGAGTGTCTTCCCAGTCAGCTGGACGTAAGATGACCGGGATAACCTGGGCCTCTTCTGCTTGGCGTCGCTCTAGTGCCCGCACTACCTCAACTTCCCAACAGTCATCAGAGGCGATGTAGTCTGAACTGACCATTAGCAAAATTAAATGAGCTCTATTGAGCTGCGCTTCAATCTCTGCTCGTCTCTCTTGGCCCGCCTCTATTTGACTTTTTGCCCACGCTCTAATTCGATTTGAACGCTGGAAGGATTTGAGATGCTTCTCTAGCTGCTTTAACAGCTCCTCATCTTCAGGCACGTGGGAGAGAAAAATTTCAATGCTCATCTACTGGCAGGCCCCAGGCAGCTTAAGCCTCAGTGTACTCACTAACCACTAGTCCACCCATCACCCAAGTAGATCAAGCAGTTTCTGAGACACGAAGCCAACCAACCCTTCCCCGCTAGGCACTTATGCTTCTTTGCTATGCCTCCAACCCCTCCCCGGAAGGGTACAACCCCTCCCCGGAAGCCTCTGACCCCTCCGCCGAAGGGTCCACCCCTTCCCGCCAAAGGGATCAACCCTTCCTCGCCTAGCACCCAACCCCTCCGCGAAAGGGTCCGACCCCTCCCCGGAAGGGTGCAACCCCTCCGCCGAAGGGTCCACCCCTTCCCGCCAAAGGGACCAACCCTTCCCCGCTATGCATCCACGCTTCTCCAACCAGCCCCCTTGCCTCCCAGCCAGCCAACCCAGCTCAAGCTAAAAAACATCGAGCCCAGACGAAAGGGGCATTTATGCCAAATTCTCTAAGTGAGAGCTACCAACCAAAACCCCACCGCATCTAGCTCTTCCCCTTGGCAAGGGGAGGTTGGGAGGGGTCATGTAGCGATTAAAAACTGAGTGTTAAGCGGATCTCTTGGCTACAGAGAAGTGAGCTGATACGTTAGCTCCTTCCCTCAATCTCCGCCATCGGCAACAGCAAAGTCTCCTCAATCTCCTGCCGCACCTCGCGGCTCACATAGCAATCGCTATTCAGACAATCGACAAGCAGCTTGTTGGCCTCGTAGTACTGCTGAAGGACTTTCTCTTGCTCCTCGCTGAACTGCCAATCGTGGCCAACATTGCGATGCTCAATCATTGCAGCCCTTAGTTGCTGAATCCAAGCTTGGCCGTTGGTCTGCCACCACTGCCTGAATCTCTTCCAATCTTGGAGGTTTGGTAATTGATCTTTGAGTGTTTGAAGTGCTTGTCGCAATTGAGTGTTGAGGTCGAGGTCAAGGTTGAGGGCGAGGTCGAGGTCGAGGTTGCGGGCGAGGGCAAGCTCGCGGGCGAGGTGGAGGTCGAGGGTACGGGCGAGGTCGAGGTTGAAGTTGCGGTTGAGGGCGCAGTTGAGGGCGCCGGCGAGGGCGAGGTCGAGGTCGTGGGCGAGGGCGCTGGCGAGGTCGTGGGCGAGGGCGCTGGCGAAATCGAGCTTGAGGGCACAGTCGAGGGCGAGGTCGAGGTCGCGGGCGAGGGCGAGGGCACGGGCGCTAGCCAAAGAGAAGTAGAAAGCTCGAACTGCTACTGGCTTATAAAAAACATAAACCGAAGCCAAAGTAGATTTCTGATTAACCCAGGCAAGAAACCCTTGCAATTGCTCATCCGAGGCCATAATTGCGTCAACTTGCCGCTTCATCATTCGGGCTAGCTCACTAGCATCCTGCATCATGCCGGTTGCCAGCAAAAAGACTTCTCGCCAGCGAGTTTCTCCAACATGCTGAGCTAGACACTTTAAGCTCTCGGAGTTGGCAATGCTCTTTCTTGCTGCAAAGTATTCCTGAAAGGTTAAATGCGAGAAAGAATAGATACCCACGGCCCGTTCCACAATCAGCCCGTGCTGTGCCTCAATCGACTTCAGCACCACTTCGCTATCTGCTTGCAGTGCCTCAGTGTCATTCCGAGCGTCTGGAAGGTTGCGAATATAGCCTGTGATGTGTTCGCCGACTTGTCTTCTTTTGAAGAAGTAATCCTTGCTCTCAAAGGTCATCAGCGCAATTTGGCTGAGCAGGTCCTCCTTTCGCTTAACTGAGAGCTGCTTATAGACCTGGTCCCGTCTTATCTGGCGTTTGTCGTCCCATTTTCTCAACAGAGTTGCTGTTGCTCGCTCATATAACTCAGAGCGGTTCTCTGGAAAGCTGCCTGAATCCCCAAACTCTAAACAGAGCAAAGTCAGTAAGAGAGGATTGCTCCCCAGCTCTCTAATTGGCTCACTCTCCGATAGCCTTTCCAGGAATTGCTCAGTTGCTTGGGGTGCGTTTTTGCACGCAAACCAGTTTTCAGCAAACTTGGCGACCTGCTCATCGTCAAAACTGGCAACCTCAACTTCTGTAAAGTTAGGGAGGTGATATTCTTTGGCTGCAATCCGGCAAGTCATCACAAAGCGGTTCTGGTGGAACCCGTTGGATAACTCCTCAATCTGTTTCAAAACTCGCTGGCTGTCTTCCTTCCTAACCTCATCTAAGCCATCAAGCAAAACTAAACACTTACCGTGCCCAAGTACCTGTTTTAGCTTTGTCTCAGAGTTCTCAATCCCAGATTGGGTCCAAGCCTGGGCAATGTAGCTCAATAGCTCTGGTTTGTTGCTTGTCTCTGCAAAGTCCTTCAGACTAACGAAGACTGGTACTAAGTCTGCATAAAACTGGTTCTGACTGCATTGAGTACCCAGGTATTTGAGAAAAGTCGTCTTCCCTGCTCCAGGACCGCCCAGAACGACCAAGTGGGGCTCTCGCTCCACAGCTTCTAGTCCCGGAACCCGCTTCTCAGTTGCTTGGCTTAGCCCAAAGCGATCAAAATTTTTTGGATCAACTTCTTGCAGTAGCTCATTAACCGATAGTCGCCGCCGTCCACTGATCTTCTGTAGAAAGTTGACTTTGGTGTAAATGTTAGTTAAGCCAATGGGCTGCTCCATGTCCAAGACGCGCATCGTGCCGCATCTTCGTTGAATATCGCCTTGGACCTTCTCCCGTACTTCTTGAACTAATGCCGCGATATCAGCATTAATGTCTTGCCTCTCCTCAATCGCCCGTCGAATCTCTTGGGCAATATCTTTAAGCGCTTCATCCCGATTAGCCCAGCTCGTAACCGGCTTGCCATTCCTAGGCAATGGCTGCAACTTCCCAAACGGTGCACCCTTCCAATCCACCGGACGCAGAAGCACAGGAATCACTCGCGCTGTTCCTGCCTTATGCCGTTCTATAGCCCGTTGCAACTGATGGTTGTAGCAATCATCTGAGGCCAAAAAGTCAGCGCTCACTAACAGCAGAATCACCTGGGCTGCATCCAGACGGGCCTCAATCTCAGCCTGTGTTTCCTGTCCGCCTTGAATCTGCCGTGCATGGCGAGTGACAATGACATCCCGCCGCCTCAGGATCGACAGGTGATTCTCTAGTTCCTGCCGCAGTTTGTCATCCTCGTAGGCAAAGGCGATAAAAACGTCAATGCTCATTAACTGGCAGGCTCCAGGCAGCTTAAGCCCCAGTGTACTCATACCAATTTCTGACAGAACCCCACCGCCTGCGGCACCTCCCCTTGCTAAGGGGAGGTTTGGGAGGGACCGGGTGTGTAGCGACAGCTTAAAACCTATCCATCCGGCACCTCCCCTTGGCAAGGGGAGGCTGGGAGGGGTCAGATGAGAGCGATAAATAGAACTCCACTACATCCGGCTCCTCCCCTTGGCAAGGGGAGGCTGGGAGGGGTGACTTAAAAAGCATCGAGCCCAGATGAAAGGGGCATTTACCCTATCCATCTAGGCTCGATTGCTAAACAGTGAATTGTCGTTATCTAAGCCCCTGGCCTACCGCTAACCAGAACAGCCAACCAGCTCATCAGCTCCCCGTCCCTTCCGTCGGCTTCTTCTTTTTCGTCTTAGGCGCAAACTGGCGCTTCAGATCGCCCAGCGTCCCATCCAACCCCGTCACCTCATCACTGGCCTTGGCATAGTTGTAGATCGCCAACGCTGCCCCATAGGCCTCACTATTAGCAGCCAGCCAGGTATCATTCACCAGCTCTTGCAACTGCCGGACCTCTTGCAAAATCGGCTGCAACGACTCCAGCAGTTGAATATCCCGCCGCATCTCCGCCAAATCGAACCGGCGCGGCAACACGTCCAGATTCCGCTCCGCCAGGTCCAAAGCTCGCTTAGTAAAGGCACGCTCCTTATCGCCCACCTTGCGCAGCTGCCTACGCTCACTCGGCGTCAAGTCAATCAAACACGACAGATTCTCCCGAATCATTGCAAACCCCTCCGACACCGCCTGCCGCCGATCTTCAGGCAGGTTTGCACTCACCAGATTCTTTGCGTTCATCTCTAAAAGTCCCTGTGCAGATTGCACCAATTTGTTGTCCAGCTTGTGAAACACAAGTCGTCTCAATCTGCCCCCTACCCCCGCCTATTCACCTTGGCAATTCCACAGAAAAAATCAGCTCGCCCCATTGCCGACCCTAGCAATTTCACAGATATCACCCATCCCAGCCTCCCCTTAGCAAGAAGAGGAGCCGCAGGCGGTGAGGTTTTAGCTTCTGCAAACTTGACAAGCCTTACAATGAGGGCTCTCTAAGCGTCATTCTTCTCCTCTTCTTTTGCAAGGCGCTTGACCCTTTCGCTGGCTTGCTCTTGTGTCTACACTGGACCCCATTCAACTGCGCGTCTTAATCAGTGCCCTCAATGGTCTAGCCAGCGAGGGACTAGCCTTATTTATTCAAAGCGCCCGCTCCAGCAATATCAAAGAGCGCCAAGACTGCTCCAGTGCCCTGTTTGACCGTTCGGGCAACCTGGTCGCGCAGTCGGAGAGCATTCCGGTGCATTTGGGGGCCATGCCTGAGGCTGTGCGTGCTGTAATTGCCTGCCAGCCGCAACCGGGTGATGTGTTTGTGCTCAACGACCCCTTCTGCGGCGGCACCCATCTACCCGATGTCACCCTGGTTTCGCCCATCGTCTCGCAGAACGAAATCTGTGCCTACTACTGCTCCCGTGGCCACCACTCGGATATCGGTGGCATGGCTCCCGGCTCCATGCCTGCCCACTCCACTGACATTTTTCAAGAGGGGCTAATTTTGCCGCCTGTGCGTCTGGTCCAGGCTGGCAAGCCGGTCGAGGATCTATGGCGGGTGCTGCTGGCCAACGTGCGCTTGCCTGAGGTCCGGCGGGGCGATTTGCAAGCCCAAATTGCCTCGCATCGACTGGCGGAGGACCGCTTCACAGCCCTGATTGCTAAGTATGGTCTCGCCACCCTACAGCAGGCCATGACTGAGACGATGGCCTATGCCGAACGCCGCAGCCGTGCCTGTATTCAAGCCTTGCCCGATGGCGTCTATCGGGCCGAAGACCGCCTGGAGGGCGATGGGCAGAGCGAGGCTGATATCCCCCTGCGCCTGGCACTCACCATTCAAGGCGATAGCCTGACTGCCGATTTTCGCGACTGCGCCGACCAGGTGGCAGGCAACCTTAACTGCCCCCGCTCCGTAGCCTGCTCCGCAGCTTACTTTGCTGTGCGCTGTCTGCTCAGCTCTGATGTGCCCGCTAACGCCGGGGTCTATCGCCCAGTCACAGTGCTTACCCGTCCTGGTTCCCTGGTCGATGCCCAAGCTCCAGCCGCTGTGGTTGCGGGTAATGTCGAAACCAGTCAGCGACTCACCGACTTGATGCTGGCCTGCCTCTCACAGGCGGCAGGCGGCTGGGTCGCGCAGGGCCAGGGCACGATGAACAACCTGATCATGGGTGGCAGCGATGGGCAGGGTCAAGCCTGGGCCTATTACGAAACCATCGGCGGTGGCGGTCCGGCCACGCGCTCGGGACCGGGCTTGAGCTGTGCGCAATGGGCAATGACCAACACGCTTAATACGCCAATCGAAGCCCTAGAGCAAACCTTCCCCTTACGAGTGGAGCGCTACGAACCGCGTCTCGGCAGTGGTGGCCAGGGCCAACATCGAGGCGGGGACGGCATTGTGCGCTCGATTCGCGTGCTCCAGCCTACCTACATCAGCCTCCTCACCGAGCGGCGCAAGTACGCGCCGCAGGGGGAATCTGGAGGCCAGCCCGGTGCTGTAGGTGTGAATGCCCTCAATGGTCAGCCGCTGGCTGCCAAGGTCAGCTTAAATTTGCAGCCGGGTGATTTGATCAGCATTGAAACACCCGGTGGCGGGGGCTGGGGTAAGGCTGCCGACTGAATCTCCTCGATTGAGTTCAATTGCTCGCTTAGAAATTTGCTGCACGGCCAATTTTTGAGCGAGCAAATTTGCCGCACACTAGCTGCACACTAATTAATGCTGATTGATGCGGAGGTTGGAATTAGAGCCTTCATCTCTGCGTATTCAGTTACATTGCTTGACTGCTCCGCTCGGCTTTTTAGCCGGGATCTCTCTCGAGCGGATCTTTAAGTCCTATCCGGACAGTTGATTAACTTCAGAGAAAGGCGTTCATGTACCAGAGGCAGTATTTAAACCATGCGAACCTCGGGAAACGAAGTCAGCACTGGAGTGCGACAAACCAGCCCTCTCAACGCTCGGTTTCAGCTTGTCTGGCTACGGCCTCTGATCATCGTTGTCTTGCTTCTGGGCATCTTTTTCCGGTTTGCCAATCTAGATCACCGGATTTATTGGGCTGACGAGGCTTACACGTCATTCCGCATTTCCGGCTCCACCCAAACTGAGTTTCGCAAGCTTCAGAATGGGCCTGTTTTTAGCGTTCAAGAACTACAGCAACAGTACCAACAAGTAAACCCCCAAAAGGGGTTGATGGCTACCCTACGAGGACTAGCGAAGGAAGAGCCGCAGCTAACCCCTCTCTACTTCGTGCTGGTGCGTTTTTGGGCGGAGTGGTTTGGCGACTCCGTTGCGATGGTCAGAAGCCTATCGGCGGTGATTAGCTTACTAGCATTTCCCGCAATTTATTGGTTGTGTCTGGAGCTATTTGGCGCACCGTTGACGGGCTGGATCGGTATGGCTCTGATCGCCGTTTCGCCCTTTCATTTGCTCTTTGCCCAGGAGGCACGGCCCTATTACTTGTGGGCTGTTACCATCCTAGTGTCCTGTGCTGCTCTGCTGCGAGCCCAACGGCTGCAGAACCGCTCCAGCTGGGGTATCTACGCGGCAACCGTGGCTCTGGGCTTCTACTCCCACTTGTTTTTCGCCCTGGTTTCCATCGCACATGGCTGCTATGTGCTAGTGATGGAAAACTTTCGTCTCACGCGGCGGTTTATCGCCTACTTGCTGGCTTCAGCTGCGGGCCTTTTGGCATTTTTGCCCTGGCTTGTGGTGATGGCAGACAATTTATCGATCACCCAGAAAGTTACAGCTGCCTCCGTCAGCGCCGAGAGAACACCGCTGCTGGATTTGGCTAAGGTGTGGATTCTCAATCTAAATCGCATTTTTGTCGATTGGAATTACAGCTTTGATGCCAGCAATCTCTGCTTGTATTTGATTCTGCTGCTGGAAGGGTTTGCCTTCTATATTCTTTACCGCCGCACAGCGAAGCAAACTTGGCTATTTGTCTTCAGCTTGACGGGAGTGGCGGCCCTGGCTCTGCTCCTACCCGATCTGCTTTTGGGGGGAAGGCAATCTAGTACTGGGCGTTATTTGATTCCCTGCTGGATTGGTATTGAGTTAGCAGTTGTCTACTTGCTGGCCAATCAACTCAGTACTGGCCCCGCCCATCCTCGCTGGCAGAAGTTCTGGCAACTGGTCACCGTCGCTCTAATCTCTGGCGGCATTGCCTCTTGTGTCCTGATTTCTCAGTCTCAAGTTTGGTGGAATAAAGCACTCAATGCGCCCGATCTACAAATTGCTCAACTGATCAATCAGACAGAGCGGCCACTCGTCGTGGGAAATACTAGAGTGCTCACACTTAGCTACATGCTCAAACCCGAGGTGCGGTTTCAGATGTTGAAATCTAAGAAACCGGCCAAAATTGCTGAGGGTTTTAGCGACATCTTTCTGATCGAACTGGAGAAGGAGGACGATGTTCAAAGCGGGCCGAGTCTGCGGGAGCAGCTGGCGCAAGGCCAGAACTTCAAACTGGAATCGGTCTACGATGTGACCTACCAGACTAGCTTGGTTAATAAAAAACGCAAGCTGAGCTTGTGGAAGCTGGAGCGAGGCTGAGCATCCCGCCCTGCGGAGGGTCAAACAGGTGCCCCAAAGCTGCAAAGATGTAACCTGTTGCCGCTTAAGGTTGCTCAATGAAGCTGCTCCAACGCCTTTCTAAACTGGTTTGGGTTCTGCCGCTGGCCCTGCTCAGCCTTTCGCTTTGGCTGCCCCCAGTCCATGCTGCCCTACCTGCCAATACAGCGATCTCTGATCCAGCTATGCTGCTGCGGCGAGCGCTGCCCATCGATTCGGCTGACCGCAAGGCAATTGGCAAAATTCAGGAGAACCTGGAAGACATCACACCTCGGCTCAAGCGCAACCAGTGGGGCAAGGTGAAGGGAGACTTGAATGCGGTCGCCCTGGCAGTCGCTGAGAACAAACAGGCGGCGCTGCTCAAGGCCGTACCAGAAGACAAGCAAGCTCAAGCTCAGGCTGCCCTTGAGCGGTTGCGTGCTGACCTGCCCAAAGCGATGTCAGTGGTGGAAGGCCAAGACAAGGACCAGGTACGTGCGATTCAGGCTCAACTCTTGAGTGAAGTGGATGAGTTTGAAGCTACGTTGGTCAAAGGCTTTCCCTTCAAAGTGCCTGACGAATACGCCAGCCTGCCCCAGCTCAAAGGCCGCGCTACGGTCGAGGTCGTCACTAGCAAGGGACCACTAACCGTGATTCTGGATGGTTACAGCGCTCCCCTCACCGCTGGTAACTTTGTGGACTTGGTGCAGCGCGGTTTCTATGATGGCCTGCCCTTCATCCGCTCCGAAGAGTCCTACGTCCTGCAAACCGGCGACCCCGCTGGACCAGATCAGGGCTTTGTTGATCCGTCAACTGGCCAGTTGCGCACGGTACCTCTAGAAGTGCGCTTACAGGGAGAACCGGAACTGCTCTATGGCATCACCACTGAAGATGCTGGTCTGTTTCGCCTAGACCCAGTGCTGCCGTTTTCCTCTTTCGGGGCTGTGGCGATGGCCCGAGCCGAAAGTGATGTCAATAGCGGCTCCTCACAGTTCTTCTTCTTTCTATTCGAGCCGGAACTCACGCCTGCTGGCCGCAATCTGCTGGATGGCCGCTACGCAATTTTTGGCTACACCACGCAAGGGGCCGAAGTCCTGCGCGAACTCAAAGAAGGGGACAAGATCGTTTCGGCACGGGTGGTGAGCGGCGCTGAAAACCTGGTTCAGCCCACGGCCTGAGTTCAACCGCCTGAGGTCAACATGCAAACAGCTCAAGACCTAGGAGAGCAGGGCCTACTGGCCTTGGTGCAGCAGTATTGCCCACCTGGCGTGGTGGGAGATGATGCGGCCCTGCTGCCGGTACAGCCTGGTCATGAGCTGGTGGTCACCACCGATGTGCTGGTTGACGAAGTCCATTTCAGCGACACAACCACGGCAGCCGAAGATGTCGGCTGGCGAGCCGCAGCCGCGAACCTCTCAGATCTGGCCGCAATGGGAGCGCAACCGCTGGGGCTGGTCATTGGTGTAGCTCTGCCGCCCACGACGCCCGTGGCCTGGCTAGAGGGCTGCTATCGCGGCTTCAAAGCCTGCCTGGATCGGTACGGTACGGTGCTGGTGGGTGGTGATCTCTGCCGTTCGAGTGTGCGCACCCTAGCGGTGACGGCTTTAGGCCAAGTCAAGCCTGAGCGAGTGATCCGACGCAGCGGCGCCAAGATTGGAGATGCTGTGCTGGTTAGCGGTGTGCATGGGGCATCGCGGGCAGGACTAGAACTGCTACTCCAGCCTCAGTTCCAGCCACAATTCCAGTCGCACTGGGGCCAAGACCTGAGCCCTGAGCAGCGACAGGCCCTCCAGCAAGCCCATCAGCGACCCATGCCTCGCCTGGATGTCTTGCCCAAGCTGTGGGCTGTGAGCGACCGGGCCGCCGGCATGGACAGCAGCGATGGTCTAGCCGATGCTTTGGTGCAAATTGCCCGAGCCAGTGGTGTTGGTTTGCAGATTGACCTAGAGGCGATTCCCAAACCCAGAGCCTTGGAGCCCCAGCTAGCCCTGGAATGGGCACTCTACGGCGGCGAAGACTTCGAATTGGTATTGTGTCTGCCTCCAGTTGCCGCTGAGCAGCTACAAGCAGCGCTGGGTGGGGAAGCTGCGGTGATCGGGCAAGTGGTAGCGGGTAGTGGGGTACGAGATCTACAGGGGCAAGAGTTGAGCCAGGCTCAAGCCTTTCAACATTTTGCTTAGCTTCAAGACCTAACTTCAGAGCCTAACTTGAGGGCTTCAGGTTAAGCCCCAACCCTTGAGTTGGCACGGGTTTGTATTAATGATTACAGAACTCAGCCAGTCTTCAATGAGACATAGAACCTGAGCTAAAGTCTCGCCCTATGGGTTCGGACTTTGAGCCATGGCTCTGCTAGTTCGAGCTGCGCCCACGTTATCGCGGGGCAGTTTTTTTATTGCATTTGTTGGCTGGGTGAGGAGCTAGATGAAAAGAATTCGAAGTTTGAGATTGCCGAAATGGGTTGGCTTGGCCCTGATTCTGCTTGGCATTACCTTTAGCACTGGTGCCTTTGCCTATCAGCACAACAAGCAAGCCCAGGCAGCAATCACCCAAGAGACCTTGAGAATTGCACCGGCCAACTATCCTGGCAAAGTGCATTTGTTGCCCGCCACTTTAGAAACCACACAGTGGGGCTGGTTTGACAATGCTCAAGCGCCAGTGATGCGGATTGCCTCAGGCGACACGGTGGTGTTGGAAACGATGATGCATTCCCATAACCAGATCGTGCCCGGCAAAACCATCGAAGAACTCAAAAAACTGCGGACTGACAATCCTGGCCGGGGGCCTCACACGGTGACCGGCCCTATCTACGTTGAAGGGGCAGAACCAGGCGATGTTTTGAAGGTCAAGATCCTCAAAATTGAGCCCCGTTCCTATGCCGCCAACTTTAATATTCCGGGGATGTTTGGTCAGTTTCCCAATCGTTTTCCCGATGGACAGGTCAAGTATCTGTACCTGGACATGGATAAAAAGATTGCCCAATTTGCACCCGGCATTGAAATTCCCCTGGCGCCCTTTCCTGGTACGCTAGCGGTTGCCCGAGCTGAGCCCGGTCGCTACAGCTCAGTGCCGCCGGGTCCCTATGCTGGCAATCTAGATATCCGTGATTTTGTGCCCGGTTCGACTCTCTATGTCCCAGTCTTCGTGAAGGGGGCTTTGCTGTGGACAGGTGACTCTCACGCGGCTCAAGGCAACGGCGAGGTTAACTTGACGGCCCTAGAGACCGCCTTTAAAGAAATGGTGCTCAATGTAGAGGTAATTAAAGGCAAACCTCAGGATTGGCCCAAGATTGAAACGACGGCTCACTGGATCACGGTTGGCGTAGACCGTGACCTCAACAAAGCGCTAGATAACGTCAAAGCTGAAACCGCCAAATTCTTAGCCGAGCAACGCCAAATCACGCCGACGGCTGCGGCTGAACTCATGCCCCAAGTCTCAGACTGCCGGATTTCTCAAGTAGTAAACATCAACAAAGGCATTCACTGTCTCAACCCTAAAGATATTCGAGCCCGCAAGAGCACGACCTATCCCGTGGTCAGTAATGCCGATTACTACGTCACTAGCGACACCGGCACAGATCTCAATAAGGTGATGGATAACGCGTCCCTGGCGATGCTGAGTTTGTTGCAGGACAAAGAGAAAGTCTCGCGCCTGGATGCTTATGCTCTGGCTAGCATGAGAATGGATTGCCGCGTCAACAAAATGAGCCCAGAGGCAAAGAGCGTTCATTGCCTGATGCCCAAGAGTATTTGGGTTGCTAATCGTAAGTGATCTGACATGATCCGATTCAAAGGGCTATTGCGGCTGCTGAGCTGTTGCTTGCTAGGGCTCATCCTGTGGGGAACAACACCCGCAGCTCAAAGCAGTGAGATACACAGTGAGATCATCCACAGCAAGATCAATAGTGGGACTATAAAAGTCGTCGCAACCACCTCCGATCTGCAAAGTTTGGTCGAAGCAGTGGGAGGGACGCGAGTAGCCGCCAGTAGCATTGCTCTGCCAGCCCAAGATCCTCACGCCTTTGAGCCGCGTCTGGCCAACTTGCAGCAGCTCAAGGGCGCCAATCTGGTCGTTAAAATCGGCCTGGATCACGATCTCTGGTTCGATAAATTGCTCCAGGAAACTGGCAACCTTGAGCTGCAGCGGGGAGGCAAAGGCTATGTCGATGCCTCCCTGGGCGTTCCCTTGCTAGAGGTGCGCTCCACCACCTTTGCTCCCACCGCCGGGCACAATCACGGCGCGGGCAACCCGCACTATTGGCTCGACCCCTTGAATGCCCAAACTATGACTGGGGCAATTGTCGAAGGGCTGGTAAAAATCGACCCAGACTATGCTGATTTCTATGAAGCTAATCGAACTGCATTTCTGCTAGAACTTGATGCCAAGCTAACCAATTGGGAGCAGCAACTCGCTCCCTTTCAGGGCATTCCGGTCATCGCCTATCACAACAGCTGGCCCTATCTCGCCCGTCGCTTTCGGCTCAAGATTATTGACTATGTAGAGCCTAAACCAGGCGTCCCAGCTAGCCCCACTCATTTGGCCGCCCTGATCCGGGAAATTAAGGCCGAGCATGTGTCGCTGGTGATCAAAGAGCCTTATGAGCCGGAGCAAATTCCTAAGCTCTTGAGCAAGAAGACCGGCGCAAGCGTCGTGACCTTAGTGTCTTCAGTGGGGGCGTTGCCTGCTGTGGAAGATTACTTCGCTCTGTTTGACTACAACGTTCGTACCCTGGCCCAAGCTTTTAGTCAGAATTTGCACGATGGATGACACGCTACAACTGCTCACCATTCCGTTTCTGGTGGCTTTGGTTCTGACGGGCATTCACACTTACCTGGGCATTCATGTGCTCAGCCGCAATATTATTTTTGTCGATTTAGCCCTGGCTCAAATCTCGGCTTTGGGTGCGACGGTTGCGTTCATGCTGGGCTATTTGCCTCAGTCAGCTGCGGCCTATGCTTATTCGCTGGGTTTCACGATTGTGGGTGCGGCGATTTTGTCTTCGAGTCGCAATTGGACAGGCAGAGTCTCGCAGGAGACTTTCATTGGCGTCGTCTATGTTGTCTCAGCCGCTGCTGCGTTTCTGCTAGTCGATAAGTCACCTCAAGGGGCAGAACACATCAAGCAGATTTTGGTCGGCAGTATTCTCACGACCACCAGCGAAGATCTGTTCAAAGTCCTGGGGCTCTACGGGGCAGTTGGCCTTTTTCATTGGTTGTTCAGGCAGCGTTTTCTGCTGATTTCCTTTCAGCCAGAACAAGCGCATCAGGCCGGTTGGCGAGTTTGGTTTTGGGATTTTCTGTTCTATGTTTCCTTTGGCGTGGTGGTGACTAGTTCGGTTGCCATTGGTGGGGTGCTGCTCGTCTTTTGCTTTCTGATTATTCCAGCGACCATTGGCACTCTCTACAGCAACCAGATTTTGCCGAAGTTGTTGATTGGCTGGGCGATGGGCACCTTTGCCAGCAGCGTGGGTTTGGGGACTTCCTATCTCTGGGATTTGCCAACTGGTGCGACGATTGTTTGTGTGTTCGGCGCAACCCTGGCTTTGGCTGCGGCGCTGAAACCGTTCATATTAAGTACGCCGCAAGCGCGCCAGCAACTCTTGATGAAAGTGCTGGCCGGGGGGCAGGTCGCGGTACTGAGCTTGGGGCTAATTTCGGGCCTGTGGCTAACTCTGAACCCCCATGCGGATCAGCCGCTCCTAGATATTTTGGAAGCCTACCAACCGGCTGTTCGCCAAGCCTTTTTAAGTGCTGAAGAACAACAACTCTGGCAGCAATCGCGCCAGGGAGAAGCGCAGGTGCTGGCTCAAGTCGGGCGACTCAATGAGTTGGAGCAAAATAGCCGCTGGCAAGGGGCTGAGTTGAGCGATGACGACCTGCGCAAGCTCTCGTCCTACACGCTTTCGTTTCAGGAAATGGACAAAGGTGAGCAATTTGTGCAGCGACAACTGCGCAACCAGGCCCGGAACCGGCAACGCTGGGTGATTGGGTTGCCTCTGGTGCTGATTGCGCTGGGTGGGTTGATCAGTTTGGGTGGATGGGTGAGTAGCGCCAAGCAGGTCTCACCGACTGGCAGAGTCTGAACCTGGGTTGCTTGCAGTAAGCTCAAGGTGTTTCGCAGACTTCAGTTCAGAATTCAAGTTCAGACTATGTGTGGACGATTCAGCCAGACCCGGTCGGCGGCAATTGTGGCTGAGGCCTTTCAATTGGCGGAGGTGCCGCCGCTAGACCCCCGCTACAACATTGCACCGACGCAACCAGTTGCGGTGATTCGCTGTACGGCTGAGCAACCGCAGCGACAGTTGCAACAGCTGCGCTGGGGTCTAATCCCCAGTTGGGCTAAGGATGCCAGCATTGGCTCAAAGTTGATCAATGCCCGTGCTGAAACAGTTGCCGAGAAACCCTCGTTCCGCTCGGCTTTTAGTCAGCGGCGCTGTTTGGTTCTAGCCGATGGCTTTTATGAGTGGCAGCGTTTGGAACGGGGCAAGCAACCGTTTTACATTCGGGTGGGCGAGGGTGAACCGTTTGCTTTTGCAGGACTGTGGGAGCGCTGGCGAGGACCGGATGGTGAAGTTGAATCCTGTACGCTCCTGACCACCGAGCCCAATGAACTGATGCGTCCTATCCACGACCGCATGCCGGTGATTCTGCAGCCGCAGGACTACGATCTGTGGCTGGATCCTTCGGTTCGCGAGCCTGCTCAAGTGCAACCTCTATTGCACCCATACCCAGCAGAGGCGATGACGGCCTACACGGTGAGTAAGCAAGTCAATAGCCCTGCCAACGACAGCCCTGAATGCATTAAGAGTGCTTGAGGTTTTGACCCCTCCCGGCCTCCCCTTGCTAAGGGGAGGAGTCGGAGATGGTGGGGGTTTGGTTGGGTAGCTCTTGCACTAACCCCTCCCGGCCTCCCCTTGCCAAGGGGAGGAGCTGTAGGTGGTAAGGGTTTGGTAGTGGCTTTTGCACTGACCCCTCCCAGCCTCCCCTTGCCAAGGGGAGGATCAGGAAGTGATGGGGGTTTGGTTGGTTAGGCTCTTGCACTGACCCCTCCCAACCTCCCCTTAGCAAGGGGAGGTGCCGTAGGCGGTGGGGTTCTGATTCGTAGAGAACTGACCTAAGAACTGATTAGGCGTTGCTGAGCACGCCGCCGTCGTCCTTTTGACCCAGTAGGGTGTGCACAGCTGTTGTTATTTCTGGCATGGCCAGGGCTAGGGATGCGTAGGAGCAAAGCGTGGCGATTTGGCAGTACTCACAGAAGGCTTTGTTCTCGCTCCATTCTTCACGCGCCAGCTCGGTAGAGGTGATTGCATCGAACAGGATCTTGAGGCCCATTGCGATTGGCAGTAGTGGATTTTCCTTCGCTCGGTTCTCGCCACCTGCAGATGCCAGGTAGGCGGTCATGCCGTAGGTTACTAACATCAGTGGTCCGTCTGGGCCGCCGAAGCGATAGGCGTAGTTGGAGGCATCAACCTTGTCTGCGTTGAGGAATGGCACTGGCGGATCGGGCAGGTGGTCGATGACGCCGGTTTGGTAGAGCGAGACGAGTTGCGCCATGGTTGCGCCAACCATAGACAGGCCGATGATCTGACGACGGCGTTCTAGGTCAGGGGTTTTACCTTCACGCAGTTCTCGGCTCAGTTGTTGTGGTTCCATAAAAGTTGTAAATTTCTAGTTTTTGTATAAGGACAAAAGGTATTCGACTGGCGATGGTTTGAGCCTGCATCTGCGTTCTGCTGGGTAGTTCCAATGCCTTTAATGGGCTGGATAACCTGACCCTTATGTTCGGCAAGCTTTTCAATGCGTACCACCTACCTCAGAGGTAGTTCGTTGGGTCGGAATGCTTCAGCTGGGTTGTTCGTTAGGAACGTGTTAGCCGGGTTAGAAATTGGGAATTTTCAAACGTGAAGGGCATGCCTATCTAGAACCTTGTTGATGGGTCGTTGCTCCGCCGCCTCTTGACTGACTCCCCAAGAGGCGGTTTTTTATGCAAACGGACGGGGAAGGGAAGCGGCTCATCGCCCTGCTAATGGCAATGACGTTGGTGACAGCAGGATTGCCAGTGCTGATGGATCTATTTAGAGTCGGAGTTTTGCACGGCTCGGAGCAAGCTAGGCGAGAGGCTGTAGAGCGAGACGGTTGAACCGCCGCCTTGGGGATAGACGGTGACTTTGCGAATCAGGTCACGGGCTTCGAGGCCCAAGAGTAGGGGCTGGAGGTCTTGGGGTTCGAGGTTGCTGTTCCGGCTGAGCAGGTTGAGGGTGACACGGGAGTGTCCGCCGTTGGGTTCGAGGTAGTTGGCGATAGTCAGCAGAATTAGTTTGAGCGGGGCGGCGAGGTTGAGCTGGCGGGTGATGTGGTCCCAGAGGGCGAGGCGAAGGTTGGTGCTCATGGTTAGGGGTTGGGATTGGTACTTGGAACTGCAAGCTTGGTGTTCTGAGCTGCGGCATCGGTGCTCTGAACTGCAAGCTCGGTGCTTTGAACTGCGACATCGGTGCTTTGAACTGCGACATCGTTGCTTTGAACTGCGACATCGATGCTTTGAACTGCGACATCGGTGCTTTGAACTCTGGCATCGGTGCTCTGAACTCCGGCATCAGTGCCCTATACCTCCGGCATCGGTGCTTTGAACTCTGACGTCGGTGCTTCGAACTCCGACATCGATGCTTTGAACTGCGAGTTCGGTGCTCTATACCTCCGGCATCGGTGTTCTGAACTGCGGCATCGATGCTTTGAGCTGTGACGTCGGTGTTCTGAACTGCGGCATCGATGCTTTGAGCTGCAACGTCGGTGTTCTGAGCTGCGACATCGAGGCTTTGAGGGGTAACCCAACTAGGCTTGTTTCGCTAGGTGAGGAGTAGTGCTTTGACAGTTACGCAGTTGGGCATGTCTCTGCCTCCACAAGTGCCGCCAATAGCGCAACACGTCTCCGGGGTAGGAGTAGCGCTGGATTTCAGTTTTGATGACTTCGCCAATCCACTCGAGTAGGTGCAAATCATTGCAGGCTTGGATGGTGAGGGCACAGGCGGCAAGCCACTGGTTGAATTTGCGATAGCTGAGGAATTGTCCGCCTCGGTCAGCACGATGGACAAACAGCACATGTAGCCAGTGTTCAATGCGGCAAATCAGCGATTCGGGAATGCCCAAAAAACGAGCGACTTGAGACAAAGGAATGCAAAGCTGCGGCTGCAACACCTGGGTGAGGTGCATGACAAGAACTCCAAAAACTTGAGGGCAATGAGATCCTGTGACCCTATGCAGGGCCAAGGAAGGCAAGTGCTAAACTGCCCCCTAGCCGCCAGGTTGTTCGATGCAACCTGGCGGTTAGTTCCCCAGAGTTTCCATAAGACCCTGGGGGACGCCTAGGGGTCCAGTTGCCTGAGTTGGAAGGTAACAGAGCCCTGCCGCTGGAGTCAAGTAGGCAGTGCAAAAAAGATCTGTGTATTACAGAGAACCGAGTGCTGTGAGTACTGAAACGCAAGCACTAGCCCCATTACACTTGCTGATCTGCTTCCTACTCACTCCAAAGCCTTGACTGTATAGACGTTCAGACTGAAAACGTAAAAAACGTGATACGGTATTGACAGTTGCAGAGCTACTAGCCATCATGAGGTGAAGGGATAAGGCGAGTAAACATGAACAGCCGTTTTAAGCAAATCCCAATGTCAGAGTTACGAGTCAAACTACCAAAACTCAGGCGACAGGTTCAGTCAGGTAGCTTACGTCTTGTGTGTACTCACTATGGAGAAGTAGCAGCTTTTCTGCTGCCACTACAAGATGTTGATGTTCTCAATTCTGGTGAAGGAGAAATTAGTATCCAGAGAAGTGAGGAAATTCCTCTGACCGAGTTCCGTGACCAACTAACCGAAGCATGGGAAAGGCTGTTAGGTGGTACGGATTGTATCTATTTAACGTTTCACAAAAGACGGGTTGTTGCGTTCGTATCGCCTCGTTTTACTCATCACCTTTCGTTGCCATTGATCGGTAACGCGGACAAAGTTTTGTTTTTCCCTTCTGAAATCCAGATCTGACTACTTTGGCTTGAGGAGTTATGAAGTGTACAAATTCACGTATTTCGACGAGCAAGTTAAATCGATATTTTCTGACAGAAGTGCCTTCTGGGACACTGATCTTGAACAAGAGCTTTCCCCTGTTCTAGAGACTCTCAAGAAATGCGGCGAAGTCGCAGGAGCTAGTTGTGGAGTCAAGCCAGGCGTCTCAGGGTTAGTCTACGAACTCAGAGGACGAACTTTCCAGATTACTTATACTGTCGATGTCTTTAGAAAAGAGATCAGATTTTATGAGTTTCAACAAATATCTCACTCAATTGATTGGAAAACCGCTCTAGAGCAAGATCTTCGTGTTGGTGAGAACCAGTCCGTTTACATTCCTCAAATCGGTGATCCGCACAAATTTATTAAAGCTGTTGAATTAATTCACTATGGAATTAATACCCCTAAAGATCTAGGTATCGCATTCCGTAGTGGTGCAAAAAAAGATAGAGACTTGGCGAGGAGAGGTGACTATCTTGGGCGACCTATTATAGAGATTGGTCTGGCTAGTAGGTGTCAAAACGAGAAGCAGCCTTCAAGTATTTACATTTTGACGGAACGGGGTAAACGCATTGCTGAGAGCAATGATTTAGAGACCCGTGAACGTCTCCTAGCAGAAGCGCTGTTGGGTCTCTACCCAATTCAAATGATAATTGAGGAGACAACTCGCGGTAACAAAGAACTAACCAAAGAATTAATCCAAGAGATTATTTCTCTAGTGAGCCTCGGTGATTGTGGAGGAACCACAAATCCTCGTAGAGCTAGTTCTTTACGAGCATTAGTGAATTGGGTGACAAGGTGGGCAGGCATTCCCATACGGCGGGAAGGCAATGATGGTGTTCAACTCTACATTCCTTACATTTATGCAAACTAGACAGTACAGTTTTGAAACTCAGCGCAAAGTTGGACAAGAAGGCGAGACATTCTTAGATGAATGGTTATCTCCTGTCTACAAAGTGTTGGATGTTTCTGAAGACCTGAAGTATCGGCACTCAGGAATAGACCGAGTAGTTACTCGGTTAGATGGATCAGTCATCACAGTTGAATATAAGTTTGATGTGGCTGCTAAACGAACACGCAACCTTTTCTTTGAGACCGTCTCAAACGATAAGGAGCAGATCCCGGGATGGGGATGGAGCTCACAGGCAGATTACTGGATTTTTTTGATACCGAAGCAAGAAATCATCGTCTTTCAACCAGCAAAGTTGAGGGCATTAGTTTGGGAATTGCAAAAATCCCTTAAGGAAAGAATGGTATCCAATAAAGGATACAACACAATTGGCTATCCAGTACCATTAATACAGGCTAGGAAAGTAGCCTTTCACATCAAAACTCTCTATTTGGAGAATCTGTGAGGTGTTGAGGTTTATCAGGTGATTAAGAGCGCCAATTTACTGGAGCCTTTCACTTGAGTAACCAGCAGGAAATTTCTGTGCTTGACAGGCACCCAATTTAGTTAGTACAGGCGTAATTAATCTGAAAATATACGAAGGGATTCTGCCTAATTGGCTGAACCGGCATGTTATACAGAAAGATTCTGCCTATCTACCTGGTCTGAGGTGTTATACGGAAAACATCCAACTAATCACTACCAGGGGGTGTTATATGGAAATTTTCAGTCTAATAATAGTTAGACGCCAGTGGCAAACATATGGCTCATCCGACCAACGCTGAACTAATCGAGAATGCCACAGATTCTCTCCAGCACGGGGCGGTAGTGCGCTATCCTAAACATTTATTACAGCATCGAACTATTCTTGAAGGCACGGCTTTCGCAGGCCCAACCACTTCTTATATACTGGCCCTTGACAATCGAACCCCTCCTCACAGTTGCCCCAAAAGCAAACGCTTATATTAAGGAGAGAAAAATGTCGAACCATTTTACTGGACTCAATCTTGGACCGCCTCTTGGGGACCAAAGACTCGACCTCTGCGACCTCTACGCCTTCCAGTCGCCCACTGACTCATCGAGGACCGTGATCATCCTCAATGCAAATCCGACTGCCGACGCACTCCATCCCGACGCTATCTACCGCCTCAACATTGACAACGACGGAGACTGCCTGACGGACATCGCCATCAGTTACGTGTTCTCGCCACCGCAAAACGGTATGCAGACTGTAAGCGTCTTCGTGGCAAAAGGCGCGGAATCTCGGTCGGTCGAAGCTGTTGGGACGAAGATCATCGCCGACGCCGAGGTCTCCTTCGATGCCAAACCCAACATCGTCAAGTCCGGTGCCTACACGTTCTTCGCCGGTACTCGTAGCGACGCTTTCTTTTTTGACTTTGACGGAATCAAGAGTCTATTCGATACCTCGGGCGGCAGAAATTTCACCGCACCCCACCTGGGCGGTAAGTCTCCCTGGACCGGCGTGGATTCAAATACAGAAGCTAATGTGTTCTCGATGGTAATAGAGTTGCCGACAAGCGAGCTCGGCGCGAACCCGGAGATCCGGATCTGGGGGCGGTGCAGCGTGCGCGAGGATGGCAAGCTGCTTCATGTTGATCGCGCTGGCCACCCGAGTGTCAGCAGCTTCTTCAACACCGACGACACCAAATTGGAATACAATGCCAGCGAGCCGGTCAATGATCGCGAGCGCTGGATGGACCAGTTTGTTCACTTGATGGGGCATACGGGCAATTACACTCGCGAAGAAGCAATCGCCGCGATCGACGCTGATCGCATTCTGCCCGACATGCTGTGCTTTAATCCTTCTAAGCCCGCAAAGTATCCCAACGGCCGCGTTTTTACTGACGACGTCATCGATCATCGCCTCGCCTTCCTTTCCAAGGGCGATATTCCCCCCTCAGGCCTCAAGCCACATACCGACATTCTCAACGAGTTCCCGTACATTGGCACGCCGCATCAGAAGAAGAGCTAGCGGCACGGTCGCCTAACCCATCACTCCGGTGGACTCGCATCGTCTGTACCACCGGACGTCTCGTCACGACAATTAAGGAAATAGAGTGTGGGTGTACCGGACAACCAAGCCTAACAAGGCATGGCAGCGGACAGGTGAACGTCCCTGTTGCTGAGTTCAAGTCCTTTGCTGCCGCTGCATTTTGCCGTTAGGCTGCTAGATCTTGGTGATGACAGTTGCCTAAAAGCTACCTGTGAGTGTTTAAGATTGAGTCGGTTTTAAGACTGCTGCTGAGGCGGTGCTTTGAGATGAGAGTTTTAATCACAGGCTTTGAGCCGAATGATGATGGTTTGAATGCGTCAGGTAAGTTTATGTCTATTAGCGCAATCGCTGATCGCGTAGGTTGAGTTTTGTGCCTCAACCCAACATCCACAAACTTTAGCCAGTATTAAGTAATTCCTACTTACAGGTAAAAGACACAAGCTAACAACGCCCATGCACACTGCCCGCCGGGAAGTTATCTATTGAAATTCAAGGGTTATCTGCGGCGGGTGATGGGCAACTTTAGGTCTTCGGAGGGAATCTTATGTGGGATCAACGTTACGCTGTAGACGAATACATCTACGGAACTGAGCCAAATTCGTTCCTTGCAGAACATGCTGAGATGCTAAGGGGGCCTGTACTGTCATTAGCCGAGGGAGAGGGCCGAAACGGCGTTTTTCTCGCCTCGCTCGGATTGAAAGTACATGGTGTTGATGGATCGAATGTTGGGCTTGTCAAAGCACAAGCTTTAGCACGTTCAAGGGGAGTTGAAATCCAAACAGAGGTTGCCGATCTCGGAGTATTTGAACCAGTGGCGAATTATTACGGCTCGGTCGTATCTATTTTCGCGCATTTGCCTAGTGCAATTCGAGAGAAGCTTTATCCACTTGTAGAGCGGTGCCTAAAACCTAGCGGCATCATACTTCTTGAGGCGTACTCAGAAGACCAACTGGTCTGTGATACCGGAGGTCCTAAGGATGCGGATATGTTGATGACGCTGGCCAAGGTTGAACAGGAGTTCCCAAACTGTGAGCCAATCCTCCTTCGTAAGCTTGAGCGAGAAGTCTGTGAGGGCATCTACCATAATGGCGTAGCCTCAGTCGTGCAGTTTATTGGCAGAAAGAAGCCCTAACAAGCATGTTGCAGCGGAACATATCTGTCTTGTTCGTTGAGTTCGAAAGTTGAACTGCATCCGCTGAACACGACCGTTATCCTACTTGAGCCGTTGGCATGGTAGTCCTTGTGATCTATTAGTCCAGCGTTCGATGTTAAGTTACTGCTGGCTCTGAACAAACGCAGAATTATGAGGACGCAACAGAGATTTGAAGCGAAGAAACAAGTAGTGTTGCAGGCGGTAATTAGAAACACAGGCAAATTTCCAATTACTCGGTCCAACCGTCGATTCAATCCACAAAACACTTAAGTCAGGCAAAACACCTCACCCTCTAGAAAAAGGCAGTCCTACAAAGGTAAGGATGCATCGTCGTGGTGAACGAAGGACCAAACTGCCCCAGCTTTATTCTCAAGCTTTTTACAGAAGCATAGAATAATTCTCACTAAACGAGAAATCCTCTACCTCATCGTGTTGTTAAATACTCTCAATGTGATTCGTTTTGCTACTGTCTTTGCTCATTGCTCGATGTCGTTTACTCGGTAGCAATTGGCCTTAGTCTGACCAGAAGTCTATACAGCAGAAGCGCACTGACGTTTCAGTAGAATTGAATCAGTACTAATAGGCCTAGAATAGGAAAGTGAGATACACCAATGCTGCAATCTGTTGAGCAACGCATTGAGCATGTCATCAATAACCTTTTGCCAACAACAGCCCTAGAAGGAAAATTTGATTCACCAAAAACTTTAGATGAGCAACTAACGCGTTACCACACTCCAGGCATCAGCATTGCAGTCATTAACGATTTTGAAATTGAATGGGCGCGTGGGTTTGGAGTGTGCGAGGCAGGAACAACCCATGAAGTTACGCCAGACACACTGTTTCAAGCAGGCTCCATCAGCAAGCCTGTTTTTGCCCTGGCAGTCATGCGTCTTGTCCAGGAAGGCCGGCTCAATCTGGATGAGGATGTCAACTCCTATCTCACCTCATGGCGTGTGCCTGCAAACGGAGATTGGCAACCCTGTGTTACTCTGCGACAGTTGTTGAGCCATACAGCTGGCACAACAGCACAAAGCTATTATGGCTATCACGTCTCATCTCCCCTACCGACTACTCTTCAAGTTCTGAATGGTGAACTGCCAGCCAATAGCGAGAAAGTAGAAGTCAACATTATCCCTGGGTTGAACTATCGCTACTCCGGCGGTGGCATGACAATTGCACAGCAAGTATTGGTAGATGTGCTAGGGAAACCTTTCCCAGAGATTATGTGTGAGTTGGTGTTAGAACCACTGGGTATGACCAATAGCACCTATCAACAGCCAATTCCAATAGATTGGGCAATGAGGACAGCAACAGCTCACCCAATTAATGGTACTCCTCTCGGGGGAAAGCATTTTATTTATCCTGAAATGGCAGCAGCAGGGTTGTGGACTACACCAACAGACTTAGCCAAACTTGGGATTGAACTGATGCAAGTCCTGCATGGGAAATCTCCTGTTGTATGGAATAAAGAAACTATCGAAGAAATATTGCGTCCTCAAACAGAGCAATCTAAAGGCTCAAATGGATCATTCCTAGGATTAGGTTTTGCCGGTAAAGGAACAGGTGATGGTTCCTACTTTTATCATGGCGGAGCCAATATAGGATTTGAAGCTTTGATGCGCTTTTACGCACGTATTGGCACAGGTGTTGTCATCATGTTTAACTCTAACGAGGGTAGGCCCTTGATTGAAGAGATCATGTGCTCCATTGGGCAAGCCTACGATTTGCCTGATGCATTACCACAAGAGAGAAAGCCGATTGCTTTACTGCAAACCGATAACTACTCAGGAGTGTATGCAACAGAAGCGGGATTGCAGTTGAACGTAATCAGCCAGAATGGGAACTTGTTTTTACAGTCTGGTCAGCAACCACCGCTACAGTTCTTCCCTACCTCAGAGCTAGAGTTCTTTGCCAAAGCAGCAAATACGAATATCTCCTTTGAAAGAGATGATGCTGGCAACATTAGTGTGATGACATTAAGTCAAGCAGAGGTCATGGGCTTAGGACCACAACCGGATAAACAAATAAGAGCAAAGAGGCAGAAATAAAGAATACAAATATTATGCAACAAGTGCAGCTCAACCCTGCGATAAAGCGGAGAGTTGGAGAATCTTGGTGCTGAGTTTGAGTTCATCCGAGGCTTGTTTTTTTACTGCTTCAAACACGACAAATGTCAAGTTTGTTGTATGAATGCCGCACAACAGTGCGCTTGCACACCAACCGCTTAGAATTTCTTTGTTGAGTCCAAAAGGTTCTCTGTGGTAGCTGAAGTGGATCACTGCGCGTCAAAGGAGGGCTAATGAAAACTCGAAGTCTAGCAATACTATTTGGGCCATTTGGGATACTATTTGCAATTTTTCTCCTGGCGCCTTATAGCCACGCGCAAGCAAGGTTGAATGGCCTAAAGGTCCAATATTCTTTGCATTGAATATCGACACACCCAATAGGACAGCCGATCTCCAGAAGAGAGAGGCTATTACCCGAGCGATTCTTCGCTCCATAGAGGCATTACCGCCCAACTAGTCAATGCAGAGGGTACCTTCGGTGCCGCTGATTTCAAACATTAGCCTTCTGCATCCTCAGCGAGGATGCAGAAGGCTTCTCTATTGGTTGCCATAAGCTGCCTTGAGCATTTGGTAAGGTGCTCAAGGTTATGTGGACACTAGGTATTTGAGCACTAGACTGTAAATAGTAGTTGTGTCAAACAATGCATTCTGACCCAGAAAAACATTCTGACCCAGTACAAAAAGAGTACTCTCGTCTTGCACCTTTGTACGATCACCGCTGGTCGTTCTACATCGATTCAACCATTCAAGAGACAATTAATCGACTAGCCATCAATCCTCATGAACGGGTCTTGGATCTTGGTTGTGGCACAGGGGCTCTTATTCAGCGCCTGCTGCATTTAGCCCCAGAGGCAAGATTTTTTGGGCTAGATCCCTCTGTTGAAATGCTTTGTGTAGCCAAGCGAAAACTACCAGATTCAGTGGAGTTATGTGTAGGCAGTGCTGATACCCTTCCATTCGCAAACGAAAGTTTTGACGTTGTAATTTCAACAAATGCTTTTCACTACTTTCGTGATCCCGCTCAAGCGATTCAGGAAGCGAGAAGAGTTCTCAAGCCTAATGGTCGTCTAGTGATCACTGACTGGTGCCATGACTATTTAACTTGTCGTATCTGTGACCTTCTTCTGCGTTTATTCAATCGTGCCCATTTCCGTACATATGGAGTTAGTCAGTGCCAAGTAATGCTCCAAAACGAGGGGTTACACGAGGTTTCAATTGAGAAATACAAGATCGATTGGCTTTGGGGTATGATGACAGCGCAAGCTGTAAAAGAAACCGCAGCCTAACGCTGCCTTAGCGCAAGCGAGACAAAGATTGTCGGTGCGAGTTTGAGTTATCTGCCGGCGCACAACTTCACCGTTATCCTGCTGCGCGCAGCGTAACTTGTGCTGAGAAGATTAACACTAGCAAAGTTAATGCATCATGCTTTTTCTCAGGCAATACCAACGTTCAGACCACAGTGCCGTCTGTGTATTACACAATCTAGCTCTTTCCCAAGTTGGAGCCAACGCAGGTCCCGGACCTTGGAATGACGACCTGGATCAGATTGAAGAAACTTATCTGCAGAAAGGCGACTTTGTCGTTGGCTTTATTGACACTCAGTTGGTTGCTATGGGGGCACTCCGCCCGACTTCACCAGCACGAGCCGAAATCAAACGCATGAGGATTCATCCCGATTATCAGCGTCGAGGTTTTGGTCAGCAAGTTCTTAACCATCTGGAACAGAAAGCAAGGACCTTAGGTTACAAAGTCCTACATTTGGATACAACAGACCGGCAAGCAGCCGCCCAGCAGTTTTATATGAAGAACGGCTATCTGGAGGTTGAGAGAAAGGAATGGAAGGGCATGACCATGATTTTCTACGAGAAGAACTTTCAATGATAGATAATGTATGAGGGTAATGCTGAGAACAGGAAAACTTTCTGCCGATCCACCTAATCCTATTGATTCGCAGTTAGGTGTCTCAGGAGATTATCTTAGGGCAGTGCTTGATTAGCAGTAGACGGTAGAGATGACACTAACCATATACGGGAATCTGTGTACAGAGGTGTACGAGTTGACCAAACCCGTAGGTAAGGAATACCCTGATGTTCCCTATTTCATTCACCATCTCTCCAAAAACGGTGGAAGAATTTTGGAGGCAATGGTCGGTACAGGACGTTTATTGGTTCCTCTACTAGAGGCAGGCTTGCAGGTTGAGGGAATTGATGCATCGCCGCATATGCTAGCTGCTTGTAAACAAAATTGTGCCGCCAGAGGCTTAGACCCCGTACTGTATCAGGGTTCAATCGAAAACTTGAATGTTCCGGGTAAGTTTAGCGCCATTGTCGTGACTTTAGGCTCATTCATGCTGTTAGGAAGCCGAACAGCAGCAATCGCAGCATTACAAGCCTTTGCTAGACATTTAGAACCCAACGGACAAATCTTCGTGGATCTAGAATTGCCTGTTGGCTCTTTCAAAACAGAACATACTGTGAAACAACGGGAGCCTATTAAATGCTTGGATAACTCAATGATTGTAATGCAGACGTCATCTTGGATCGATTGGATGGAGCAAATTGAGCACACTCTAATTCGATATGAGAAATGGAAAGACGGAAAATTGGTCGACACAGAATTACAGCATCTCCCGTTACATTGGTTTGGTCGGGAAGAATTTATGATGTGCTTGCGAGAATATGGATACACCAATATAGCTCTCTGCGCCAACTACACAGATGGATTGGAACCAGGTTCGTATAGTGACCAGCTGTGTTTCTCAGCCACTCTTGCCTAAGACACTGCATAACAATCTGCGACTGGCAGAAATGATAATCTGTTGAGAAACGGAGAAACCCATGATACGAAAAGGTACCGATAAAGACTTCGAAGAAATCTTCAATGCCATTAATGATGCAGCAACTGCTTATAAAGGAGTGATTCCACCAGATCGATGGCATGAGCCATACATGACAAAAGAAGAGCTAAAAGTGCAAATTGAGGATGGCGTAAAATTTTTGTGTTATTTCGAGAATAATGAAATTTTTGGAGTCATGGGGATTCAGGATAAGACGGATGTAGAGTTGATTCGTCATGCGTATGTAAGAACAAAACAAAGAAACAGAGGCATTGGAACACTTCTGCTCCGGGAACTCATCAAAGATTCAACAAAACCGATTTTGATCGGAACCTGGAAGGCAGCCAGTTGGGCAATAAGTTTCTATGAAAAGCATGGCTTTTGCCTGGTTGATGAAGAAGAGAAGAATCACCTACTAAAGAAATATTGGGCGATTCCAGGTCGGCAAGTTGAAACCTCAGTGGTTTTAGTGGATGAAAAATATAAGAAGTCAAAAGATTAATACCTCTGGTTTCAAGCGAACCCAGGCCAAATGTTCTTTGCAGGTTAAACCAATATTAGGCTGTCACCAGCATAAGAACACAAAAATAGCGGTTAGTACTAAATTCATAGCGGTGCGCTCTGAGTACGAGGCTTGGCTTTGCTGAGTATGAAACAAGAGTTAGGCAGACACGTAGAAACGAGATAGCACGCAGTCGCGAAGAGTGCCTAACATTTTGTTGACGCAGCAAGCGAAATATTTCTGTTATGCATCCAAAATTATCTAGTGCTGCTTTTCGCTGTTAAGGCCCGGCCAAACTTTGCCAGTTGAACTTTGCCGTCGAACTTTGCCAGTCGAACGTTGTAAGAGGAACAGACCGTGGAGCTTCTCATCTCACTCGCTGCCCTATTGGGCACACTGACCGTTGGCGCCATGAGCCCCGGGCCGAGCTTCGTGTTGGTCGCCCGCACCGCTATTGCCAGCTCACGTGCCCACGGGCTTGCTGCCGCAGCTGGCATGGGGCTTGGGGGGCTCCTCTTCTCAGTTCTTGTGCTGCTGGGCTTCCACGCGCTGCTCGCTAGCGTTCCCTGGCTATACCTAGTGCTCAAGGTTGTCGGCGGCGCCTACCTTTTCTATCTCGGCATATGCATCTGGCGGGGCGCAAAGCAACCTCTGGCCATGGCCGAGGCCAGTCAACCCATGCCTAGCAAGTTGGGCAGGTCTTTCCTGGTTGCGCTCGGCGCACAGCTGAGCAATCCCAAGACGGCAGTGTTCTATGGCAGCATCTTTGCCGCGCTCCTGCCCCAAAATTTGCCAGTTGCAGTTGCGGTTACGCTGCCAGCTCTTGTCTTCATCATCGAAACAGCCTGGTATGCCGTAGTTGCCCTCGCGCTCTCATCAGAGTCATCGCGTGCAGCCTATCTGCGTGCAAAGGTAGTGGTTGATCGTGTTGCGGGCGGTGTGCTTGGGCTTCTAGGGCTTAAGCTGATAGCGTCCGGGAGCGCAACAGCATGAGGGTTAAGGCAAAGAGCCATAACATCTCAATGCACACCGACCGCCGAGAGATTATCCGTGGAGTATTCTAGGTCAGCTGCGGCAGGTAACCAGGAACGCTAGGCCGCACCACGTTCAATCGTATCAACGGGGTTATCCCGTCTACCTTCTTGGAAATGCCAATGACTGCTGCCGTACCGCCCAGCCAAGACCTGCCAACACCCGATCATCCCAATGCGATTCGCATCCGGCAGGCGAAAGAGTGTGTCGTCCCTGGCAAGGACATTGACCCCATGTTTGCCGTGCAGGCACCGGACATGATCGCTCACATCCCCGGCACGAGCTTGATTGCGGGCGAGTGGCGCTCCCGCGATGCCTTAGCCGCCGCAGTCCGGAGCCTAGGAGCGCTCGCGGGCGGAACGCTTTATCTCACAGCTAATGTGGTCGCCACAGACGACTTCGCAATCAACGTCCAGCGCCTTACCGGGCGCCGCGAGGATGGGCGTTCCCTCAACACTGTGCTCACCGAGGTCTGGCGCATGCAGGACGGGGTATGCGTGGAAATCTGGGACCACTTCCAGGACCTGGATGCGTGGGACGCGTTCTGGCGGTAAATCCTAAGCGCAGGCGTGACGGTAGTCCGGAGCTGGTTGCAGGCAACGAGGCGTTGTAGCTGAGCTTAGGCGTTAGGCTGACAGCAGCTCCACTATTTCAATACCTTAAAGAAACACATTTAGCTGAAACTTATGAACAGGTTGTACTAGTCCTGACTTTAATGACGCTTTTGGGTACCTGCGTAGCTTTATATAGCAATAGGAACTACAAGTCTGGTACCGTTGTTTATAGTCCATACAGTCATCATGGGGGCTTATTCAGCGGACCGATGGTTCTACTACTGAAACTATTAAATTGCAGGATATTAACAACAGTCGCTTAAGCACTGAGGTGAAGCTAGAGGTTGAGCTGGGTACTGTTTGTCTCGAATTGCTGGACGGTGAAGGACAACCTACAGCTTCAGCGATATCAACACCTGGAAAGCCAACCTTAGCAGAAGGTTATTTAGTTGCGGATGCAGCTGGTGCCGCCAAATATCGGATTACTGCAACTGAGGGAGAAAACATTGAGTAGTCTTTTACGATACATCACTAAGTAGTTGCGATATTTTTCCTCATCCACAATGGCTTTTCAGAGCCTGTGCTGAGAATATTTATCTTATTTCATTTAATGAAGTGCTATAGAGTCAAAGCGCTACTCCATAGCTGCCTAACAAGCTCGTTGTGAGCCGACGGAATGGGGGCGATTGGTGGGAGTTCAAAAGTCTTGGCAAGGGGTGATTGGGAGCGTTAGACGGCTTAGGTTATGGGCTGGGAAAGACGAGGTTATTAGTTGGCATTCAGCTTTTCGTAAAGAAATTCTAAATTCCACGCATAATTGAGTTTTTCAGCAGATAGACCACTAGAGGCAGCTTTTCTCTAGAGGTAGGATCTATGAGGGACCAATTGAGAAAAATGAACTCTCAACAAATAGAGCTATACAAACGAATTCAGGCATTTTCATTGGACCAGCCAGATACTCAATTATCTTTCAGCAAACGGTTGGCAAGGGATAACGGCTGGTCATTGGGCTATGCTCAGAGAGTGATTGAGGAATACAAAAAGTTTACATTTCTAGCCGTTGTCGCAGGACATCCAGTCACGCCGTCCGACCAGGTTGATCAAGTTTGGCATTTACATCTGAGCTATACGCGATCGTACTGGCAAGAGTTTTGTCCGAAAGTTTTGCAAACTCCATTGCATCACGACCCAACTCGCGGAGGCTCATCCGAGCAGTTGAAGTTTGATGACTGGTATAGCAGGACATTGGAAAGCTATAAGCAGTTTTTTGATCAGATTCCTCCAATTGATATTTGGTCTGACCCCAAAGACCGATTTGGGCGAGATCTACACTTTGTTCGGGTAAACACCGAGCAAAACTGGCTTGTGCCAAAGCTATCTTTGAGTTGCCTACCCAGAGTGCAACATAAACAAGCCGTAATCCTATGCCTTTTATTCACTTTGGCATCTGTCGTCACTGGCTGTCAAATAGTTTCTATCATTCCCAATCCCTTAAACTTTACGGGCTCAAAGTTTATAAATTTCTACTTTCAGCTATCAACTATTGTTATATTTCTAGCGTCTCGCCTCCGAGCTTATCTGCGGTTACCTTATGGCAATTTAGTACAACAACCTGTGCCTCTTGATCCCTACGAAGCTGCCTACCTGGCTGAAGGTAAATATCGTGCTGTGGATACTGCGATCGTCAACCTCGTCCAAAAAGGATACGTAACCGTACAGCGAGCACAACGAACTCTGACTTTGAAGAGATCTGTAGGAGACTTCTCTCATCCTGTAGAGCAAGCAGTTGCAAATGCGATTGCTTCAGACGGACGTATTGATAAAGTTCGGAATGTGGTTACTCAAGCAATAGATGTAATTTGGGATCGATTGCGTCAGCTTGAGCTTTTGGTGAATCAAAACCAAGCCTCCAAAGCCCAAACTTACCCAGCAATCTTAATAGCCTGCCTATTAGGATTAGGTATTGCCAAGATTCTGGTAGGGCTCTCTCGTGGGAAGCCTATTGGTTATTTATTCATGATGTGTATCGTCGTGGCTGTGATCGGGTTAGGCTTCTGGCAGATCCCCCCACATCGTAGTCGTTATGGCGATCGAGTTCTACGAGATCTTCGTACACGTGTGCGCTCAACAGCCGTTAGCCATACAGATCCTCAACTTCCCCTAGTATTTGCTCTTTTCGGTATGGCAATTTTACCAAACGATATGTTCGCTGACTTAAAGCAGATATTCCCTCCAGTACCTACTAGCGATGGTGGCGGTGGCGGTAGCTTTGGTGATGGTGGTGGCGGTGGTAGTTGTGGCGGTGGCGGTGGCGGCGGTTGTGGTGGCTGTGGTGGTTGTGGCAGTGGTTGATTGAAAGCTGTCTAACAATTGCAACAGACGGTACGAAGATTTCAGTGGTGGTTCAGAGGTTGTTTACTGCCCCTAGGACATTTCTGTCAGAACGATGCCAGATGGCGAATGATAGATAGTACCTAATAGATACATGGAGCTGTAATGAGTGTGGTATTGAAAATCTATTTGCAGGCCCTACAAAGCTAAGGAAAAGGGATTAAAACTCAGCTTGTTCTAGCTGTTTTAAAGTCAATTCTATCTGTTCGCTGCGGCTGGCTGCTGTTATAGCGCTTAGGGCTCGGTGAAAACAGAGCCGAAAGGTTATGAGCGGGAGTTCAGCATTGAGTTAAATGGCTCTGGTTTTGCCCCCGCTGAGTGGAGCCTTGACGCTGAAAGCTGTGCAACCATTTCTGCACGGGACGAAACCTCAAGCTTACGAAACATGCGCTTTAATGCTTGCTTCACAGAATTTTCAGTAATCCAAAGTTGACTGCCAATCTCTGCGTTGGTTCGCCCCAAAGCAACTAATTCGGCAATTTGCAACTCCCGGGACGTCAGGCGCTTGCTGCTGAACGGTTGACGTTGAGATTTCAAAGCGGAACTTTGCACACATCGCACAGTTGCAGTACAAACCGATAAGTGCAAACAAATAGCACTTAAATCAGCTAGATTTTGGTTATTAAAGGCAGGCATAGATTTGTCACGGGTGCAGCCCACTGCACCGACTAATCTACCGCGATCAACGATCGGTCCTGCCATAACATGCCAATGATCAGGACGAGGACAAATGATTGCCCATGCCTTGGGGGATGTCACCACTCCTTCATGGACAGGTGTATGGCGCTCTGCTACATAACGCGCCACAGGATTATGTTCAATGGATAGGGCAACGTCCAGAACTTTTTGAAGGTTGCGATTCTTCAAAGAAGAGGCCGCGCCAATGGCTGAAAGCCGGTCGAAGAAAAAGATCCCTGATCGCTTGGCTGCGAAATACTCACCGATTTTTGGCGCAAGCTGCGACCGTAGGTCATCTTCATCCTTTATCTGATAGATTTCTTCAAACAAAAGTTGCAAGGAAATCATCGTTGTGCCCCAAGGAGTACCCGATCGAGGACTGGACGCAGTGAGTTGCCATTCCTAGTATAAGGACAGATTTTGTTACAAGCGCCATGAGGGAAATTGATTCATGACTGACTTACCAAAGCACATCCTTGGCTTGGTAATATACCCCGGTATGACAGCACTTGATATTGTCGGACCCCAGCAAGTTTTAAGTGCGCTTCCCAATATTCAGATTCATCGAATCTGGAAAACGCTAGACCCGATCAAAACCGATGATGGCATGATGATTGTGCCTGATACTACTCTTGAAAACTGCCCGCCCTTAGACGTTATTTGTGTTGGCGGTGGCTTAGGACAGAGGGGCGTAGTGGACGATCCAGAGGTGCTCGAATTCTTCCGCCAACAAGGTAGCACAGCAAAATTTGTCACTTCTGTTTGTGGTGGGTCTGAGTTTCTAGCGAAGGCAGGGCTGCTCCAAGGCTATCGAGCAGCTACTCACTGGATGGCGCGTGAACAGCTAGCAGAATTGGGAGTTGAGGTCGGAACAGAGCGGGTCGTAATTGACCGAAATCGCATAACCGGTGGGGGCGTTACCGCAGGCATCGATTTCGGTCTAGTGATTGCTGAAGTGCTTTATGGTGAGGAAACCGCCAAGATCACTCAATTATTAATGGAGTACGACCCAGCGCCTCCGTTTGATGTGGGTTCACCAAAAAAAGCCGGATCTGATTTAGTGAACAAGGCAATGCTATATGCTAGAAACTTAGGTCTAGCAGTGAAACAGGCAGCTTGACATGACCATCAATTCCGAAATTGATTGCGATCGCACTCCCTCCTATTGGATGCAGATGGTTGGTATAAGCCTCCAATCGTCTTTAATCTGTGTTTGAATGCTCAGATATTAGCAGTTGGGGGTGTCTACCTGCTCCCGCCCAACTTTACCGTTGTATGGCTGCCCGCGTCTTGATGGAAAGTAAGAAGTGAACTTATGAAAATACGCTCAAAAACGCCCTTGTTTGCAGCTGGTGTTTTAGCAATCTTATTCATAGGCTTCAACTTGTTATCTGGCCTCCGGGTCGAAATCGTAAATCTTGGTCCTCTCACCATAAAAAATGTTTCCGTCAATGTTACGGGCGCTTCATACTCAATGGGCGACATTCCAACCAGAACCAGGAAAACGGTTAAGGTACAACCTCAGGGCGAGTCCTCTGTTTCAGTCCGGCACTTGGACAAAAGCGGCAAACAGAGGACTCTATTTGTTGACTGCTATATCGAGCGTGGATACTCCGGCAAGGTAACAATACAAGTCGAGAATGAGAAAATAACGCATGTAAAACAGAACATCAAACTTACGGCCATTAGCTAAAACAGCCACACAATAAAGTGCTGCATCTAACTACTTGCAGCCTTTGGCCGCTTCGCCCGCTGCCCCGGCTTTCCGGTAGCGGATTGGCTTGGTTGTTGAGATACTTTTGGGACTATGGATGATGAATGACAAGACGTTTTTACGCGTTGCAATTGAAGCACTTCGTAACTATGGCTTAGAAAGCGCTCAGCTAACGCGATTAGGCGGAGCAAGCAACACTAACTTTAAAGTAGATGCTGGCGATAAATCCTATGTGCTGCGTCTACATACATCTGCGAATCATGACCGAGTCGGTATATCGTCAGAACTAGCTTGGTTAAGCAATTTACAAAGTGATACAACCCTGGTGCTCCCCAAAGCTATTGTGAATTTTGACGGAGAGCTAGTCACGGGTGTCCCTGCTGATCGCGAGTCAGAAACGCTATGTACGCTCCTGTCCTGGATAGAAGGGAAAATTCCACCAACTGTAGACGCTTTGACCGATGAGCAGTTGGCAAAAGTAGGCTCTCTGATGGCACAACTTCACATCCACTCGCGACAGTTTGAGCCGCCTAAAGACTTCAAACGCCAAATATTTGATCAAGCCCATTTCAGTGAGCGTTTAGAGGTATTGCATGCGGCTTTAAGCAATACAGAACTAGATAAAACTGAACTGAACTGTTTGAAGCTTGATGCTAACTATATAATCACTCATTTTGCTCAATTGGAACGCAGGCAAGACAGCTTTGGTATCATTCATGCTGACTTTCATTCTGGTAACTACTTACTCTGCAACAAAAAAGTTTGCATTATTGACTTTGACCGTTGTGGTTTCGGTTTTTACCTTTATGACCTTGCTTTAGCACTTATGGAACTTGGGGAGCAACAACGGAAAGCCTTTTTACAGGGGTACGAAACCGTCACACCACTGCCGACTGATTACACAAAACTCAAGCAGGTGTTCCTGTGCTTGGCTTACCTCGATAACCTCGGTTTTCTCGTTACCAATCCTGAGGAGCTATCGTTTGTCGTGGGAGAATTGCCGTTTGCCATTGAAGCATTCCGCAATGCAGTTGAGACACTGCTTTAACCTAGAATACACTTCTAATACTGAGCTGTTATTCATTCTTAAGCATTTACCTGCTGCAAATATTCATCATAAAAATCATCGTTCATTATTTCTAAAAGCAACTATTCTGCTAAAAGCAGTTTGATTAAAATTATGCCTAGGCCCATCCGTTTTTTTGCAACCAATCGCGAGCGTGAAAATCTAGGTCGTAACCTTGATCGGGATCAACGCATTCAACTGCAGAAGGGTGGCCACCACTGGGTTGATATGAAGAAATATATGGCTCACTACCTAGCCACTACTGATCCATCAGCTATGCCAGCCGAAGTGGTCATTGCAGACTCTCAGAAAACTGTATTTACCCCTTTTCTCTGCAAAGGCTCTGTAAAACGAATCATTATTGGTATCCACGGTTTTAATGTCCCTTTCCACGGGGCACTGACCTCTTTCTCACTTCTGGCAGACACTTTAAGTACAGCTTTAGAAAAATATGGTTCTACCCTGATCACTGAACCCATAGTTTATGAGGAGTATGAACATGATTCAGCTGGAGAAAGCCTTAAAAGCATTGTCTCTAAATATGACCCACTTCTCGACGATTTAAACCAAAACTTGACTGCTTTTGTAGGGTTTTCTTGGCCTTCTAATGGCAAAGTGCTAGACTACCTAGCCGACCGATCCGAGGCTGTACAATCTGGCCCTGCTTTAGCGACCCTGATCAGCTATATTCGCACCCAGAACCCCCAGGCTAAAATTCACATCATTGCTCATAGTATGGGTAATTACTTAACTTGCAATATGCTGAGCGGATTGGTTAGTGAAATCTTTAAACCTATTTATGCAATTAATAACGAAGAGATTGAGAAACGATTAAAGCGAATAGATAAGGGCGGTAAAGACGCCTTTTTTGTCGATCGTTATTTGATGCTAGCTCCTGATGTGGAACGTCGGGAGGTAACTCAGTGTGATGTAGACGGTATACCAGGAAGCAAATCTGAGTATCTTGGATTGTTCTATGCTGGGCTTCAACACCTGGTTCAGGAGACCCATGTGTTTTATTCTCGCTATGATAATGCTCTAAAAGCCTCTGTAGTTGAGAAAAACGTTGTCCACGAATCACTTCAGAAGGGGGTCGAATTATTCACGGGTCCTGATCTACAAAAGCGTTGGGAGAATAGCCTAGGGCTCAATCCCTTACCTGCCTTAGTTCCCAACAATATGTATAGTCATAATGCAACAGTGTTGACCAACCGGACGATTGACCACGGCGACTATTTTGATGCGCTCTCAATCATCGAGAAGATTGCTGAGATTATTATGAAGGCGGACTAAGCTCTGTAGCGGTAAGCCTTATTTCCTACTCAGCAATCACAGTTAGAGGACTTAAAAGGGTTAGGCCAAAGGGCTAGTTAACGCTTGCTCGGCTGGCTTGGACGGCACGCTAAATATTGCATGGTAATGATTGCAACGCTAATGAGAAGACACGAGAAGATAGTTGTCAGAGTGCCTGGAGCATAGAGAGCCGGAGAGGTCGCGTTAGTTGTCAGCCCAAAGATTTCAAGCGGCAGTGTATTGTTCTCACCAGGAACTAGGGAAGTCCGAGTAAATTCGTCTTAGAAAAGCGTGAAGCCCAATAAGCCAGCTCCAATCTTAAGGGAGAGCGAATGAAGCATTTGTCAGGGCATCGTGTTTCACTTGCTGGTCTTTAAACTTGGTAAGCGAGCCCTACGCAGCCTATGTTCGTCGTGCTGTCGGTTCTCCGCTTGAAGTTGCGTCAGAGAGAATGTGCTGAGCGGAGCCTGCAGCAAGCCGGTCACACCACCAACGTTAATTTCGCTCCCCTTAAAACACTTCCCAGCGAGTACCCACAATAGTTTTTCCATCACAGATCCTTCTGTACAGCGTCGCTCGACTGATTCCAACCTGCCGAGCAGCTGCCTCAATCGAAACAAACTCCTCCCCCGTATCCACTCGTCTGACCTTGGTCCCTCCTCTTGCTTTGGCCGCACACTTCTTGCAGCGCGTAGAGAGCCCTCGGGTCAAATTGGCACGCCTGACCGGCTTCTCCTCACCACAGCCGCCACAGCGACAGAGCCATTCGTACTCGCCGCCATAGGGTGTGCACCCGTGGAACTTGAGCACGGTCCAGAGGCCGAAGGTTTTACCAGCCAGGTCCTCTGAGTGCCGCAGTGGCTTGATGTTGCCAATCTCGATTGCCTTTTTCAGGACACCCCAAGAGATGTTCAGCTTGTCCCGGACCTTGGGTTGAGATAAGCCAGACTCCATTAACCGTCTAATCTCTGGGATTAGCCTCTTGGCCTCAGCTTCTACCTGGCTTTCAGCAGGCTTAATCTTGATGCCATACCGTTGCTTAAGCTGATTGATCCGTTGGCGCGAGATGCCGAGCTGCAGAGCGATCTGAGCCTCAGACAGGCCATAGGCAGCAAGCTCGTTTACTTGGGATGCTCGCTCAGTCAATTGGTTAGCCATAGCAAATCACTTTATCGGCGCTGGGTCAGGGAGCACAACCGATCCCGTTTCTACACTGATCCTAATAGTCTCCTAACCCCCTTCCACAACTCCTCTAGCTGGGATCTCTCTGCCCCTTGCCAGTCCTCTAAAAAATTCTTTCACTCAGACTGTTAACATTCAAACTATCCAGTTCTACATTAAAGACATCGAGAGTTTGAACCCAAACAGTCTGAGGTAAAGAAAATGAAAGCCACCCTTCGCAATGCCGCTCTGATCTCCCTCCTAAGCCTTGGTTTAGCCTCTGCTGCTCAAGCCAGCATCCCTCAGAAGGTCCGCGAACACTTCGAGACCGCTTCAGTCCCTACTCAAGTTCGTGAGCACATGCTGACGGCTGATGGTTCTGTTGGTACTGAAGACCAACGCATTCAGTTCACGATTGGGGCTGTGTCTGAGCAAGGCCGTAATCACATGCTGACGGCCGCAATTCCCCAACAGCTGCGCGACCACCTTTTGACTGCATCGGCTAACGTCATCGGTCCTTCTGATGGTCAATACGGCATCCGCAACCTGCAAGTCTCTCTACCTGGCCAAGTTGTAGACCATCTGCTAACCGCTTCTGCTAGCCCTGAGGCCAATGGCTATACGGGCCTGATTCAGCAAGCTTAAGCTGCCTCTGGTTGCAGCTTGCTGATTGTAACCGGGGTAGTCGCCAATGCCCAAAACGACCTCGACGATATCCTCAGACCTGAAAAAGCCCTAGCAATGCAGCTAGGGCTTTCCTTCGTAGGTAAGTGGCTATTTGTTGTGAGGACAGCTCGATCAATCTCGATCAATGTAGAGGCATAGCTTTAGTCACTGCCCCAAACTAGCCACCCCAAACAACATTTGCGACTGATGATCAATGCTGATGATCAACAAAGACGACGGTAGAATTTTCTGCGGTTAATAAACTATGAACGGCCATGAGAATTCTCCTAGTCTTCGGCGAGTAGAGAGCAAGCAGAATTGTGACAGCAGGAAGGAATAAGCTGCGGAATAGCCTTTCCTGCCATACTCTTTATCGTGTTAGCGGAGATAAAGCCTGTGTGTTTGTGAACGAAGATCACAGTTGGCAGCCTGAATGCTTTATCGGTCCGTTATGCGACCATGTCAAATAGCAACACCTCGGCAGCTTCGGAAGCACCTTGAAGTGTGATTCGGGACTCCTCGGAAATCGCAGCTCCATCCCCTGCCGCGAGAATCTGGCCATTGAGTTGGATGGAACCTCTGG